>NZ_JAAAYH010000229.1:0-14668 GCF_018035285.1 Streptomyces sp. MK37H
GCCCGGCAGGCCGGGAAGCATCCGCGGACGCAGCTCGGGCACTACTGGGACAGCCTCTGGTACGTGGGCATCGCCCAGCACGGCTACGGCACCAGCCGCCCCTCCGCCGCCCACCCCGGCCTGAGCTTCAGCGACCTCGCGTTCTTCCCGCTCTACCCGGCGCTGATCCGGGCCGTCACCGGCATCGTCCCCATCAGCGCGGTGACGGCCGGGCTGCTGATCGCCTGGGTCGCGGCCGGGCTGGCGGCCTGGGGGATCCACGCGGTCGGGGAGCGACTGTACGGGCGGCGGGTGGCCTTGACGCTGGTCGCGCTGTGGGGGCTGCTGCCGCATGCGGTCGTCGAGTCCATGGGGTACACGGAGTCGCTGCTGACGGCGCTGGCGGCCTGGTCGCTGTACGCGCTGCTGACCCGGCGCCGGCTCTGGGCCGGGGCGCTGGCGCTGTGCGCGGGGGCCACCCGGCCCAACGGGCTCGCGGTGGCGGCGGCGGTGTGCGTCTGCGCGGCCGCCGAGATCTGGCGGCACCGCGGGCGGACGTCCTGGCGGGTGTGGGCGGGGGCCGCGCTGTCACCGCTCGGCTGGCTCGGCTACGCCGCGTGGGTGGGGGTACGGCGCGGCACCTGGCGCGGCTATCTGGACGTCCAGGACGACTGGGGCACATATCTCGATCTCGGTGCGAGCGGCTTCCGCTCCGCCCGCTCCCTGATCATGGGGAGCGGCTATCTGTCGCACTACATGGCGCTGATCGTCATCGGCGCCTCGCTGATCTCCCTGGTCGGGCTCGCGCTGCGGCCGCCACCGCTGCCGCTGGTCGTCTACACCCTGGCCCTGGTGTTCATCGCGCTCGCCAGTGCCAACTACTTCGCGTCCAAGCCGCGCTTCCTGCTGCCCGCCTTCCCGCTGCTGCTCCCGGCGGCGCTGGCGATGGCAAGAGCCCGGCCGCGTACCGCCGTCCTGGTGGGCGGCGCGCTGGCCGGGCTCTCCTGTCTCTACGGGACGTATCTGCTGACCATGGCCACCAGCCCGGTCTGACCGATACGGCCGACGGCCTCGCCGACCGGGATACGGCGCCTCCGAGCGCTATACGGCCCATCCGGCCGCTATACGGCCCATCCGAGCGCTATACAGCCTTCCGGCCGGTATACAGCCCTTCCGGCCGGATGCGGTTCGGCCGCTCAGGCCTCGTCGTCGCCCGGCTTGTCGTCGCCGTCGGACTCGATGTCGGCCTCCAGACCGAGCTGTTCGACCAGCCAGCGGTCGAACTCGATCGAAGCCCGCACCCAGCTGACCGTGCTGGACACGAAGTGCTCCAGGCTGACGCCGGTGCCGATCAGCATCTGCGCCTCACCGATCAACCGGACCGTGCCGTCGTCATTGGTGTGGCTGTAGACCTTCGGCCACAGCGTGCGGCGGTTCCAGTCGTCGATCGCCTCGAGCAGCCGCGGCTTCTCATCGATGCCGTGCGGCCGGTCGTAGAACGTGCGGACGGAGAAGACCTGCTGCTCCTCCTCCCCGCGGAACATGAAGTAGGTACGGAACTGCTCCCACGGCGCGGCGAGGTCCCCCTCCTCGTCGACGACGTACTTCAGCTCCATCTGCTCCAGCAGCTGCTTGACCAGGTCCTGGTCGGGCAGCACGGGGCCGCTCGGACCCGTCGGTTCGGGCTCGGGCTGACCCCCGAAATTCGGAATCGAGGACGGGTCGATGCTCACCGTGGATTTCCCTTCGTATGGAATACCGCCATCCTCCCTCACACCCGCCCCCGCCGTGCAACCCCGGCCGTACATTGCCCGATCCGGCCGAAACGGCGGCCGGGAGGACCGGCGGGACCGGGGGTGCCGAGCGGCCCCGGGCCCCTATTGCGCGGGGCCCACCAGCAGGCCGTCGCCGACCCGGTCCACCCGGACCTTGTCGCCGTCCCGGACCTCCCCGGCGAGGATCTCCTTGGCCAGCCGGTCGCCGATCGCGGTCTGGATCAGCCGGCGCAGCGGGCGCGCCCCGTACGCCGGGTCGTTGCCCTCCTCGGCGAGCCACTCCAGCGCGGCCGGGGTGACGTCGAGGGTGAGCCTGCGGTCGGCGAGGCGGCGGGCCAGCCGGGCGATCTGGAGCTCGGCGATGCGGGCCAGCTCCGGGCCGCTGAGCGCGGAGAAGACCACGAGGTCGTCCAGGCGGTTGAGGAACTCGGGCTTGAAGGAGGTCCGCACGGTCTCGAGGACGCTCTGCTTCTTCTCCTCCTCGCCGAGCAGCGGATCCATCAGGTACTGGCTGCCCAGGTTGGAGGTGAGCACCAGGATGGTGTTGCGGAAGTCCACCGTCCGGCCCTGGCCGTCGGTGAGCCGCCCGTCGTCGAGCACCTGCAGCAGGATGTCGAAGACCTCGGGGTGGGCCTTCTCCACCTCGTCCAGCAGCACCACGCTGTACGGGCGGCGGCGCACCGCCTCGGTGAGCTGGCCGCCCTCCTCGTAGCCGACATAGCCGGGCGGGGCGCCGACCAGCCGGGCCACGCTGTGCTTCTCGCCGTACTCGCTCATATCGATGCGGACCATGGCCCGCTCGTCGTCGAAGAGGAAGTCGGCGAGCGCCTTGGCCAGCTCGGTCTTGCCGACGCCGGTGGGGCCGAGGAAGAGGAACGAGCCGGTGGGCCGGTCCGGGTCGGCGATGCCCGCCCGGGTCCTGCGCACGGCGTCCGAGACGGCCCGTACGGCCTCGGTCTGGCCGATCAGCCGCTTGCCCAGCTCGTCCTCCATGCGCAGCAGCTTCCTCGTCTCGCCCTCCAGCAGCCGGCCCGCGGGGATGCCGGTCCAGGAGGCGACCACATCGGCCACGTCGTCCGGGCCGACCTCCTCCTTGACCATCGTCGGGCGGTCCCCCTGGACCTCGGCCTCGGCCTCCGACGCCTCGGCCAGCTCCCGCTCGACGGCCGGGATCTCCCCGTACAGCAGCTTGGAGGCGGTGTCGAAGTCGCCGTCGCGCTGGGCGCGCTCGGCCTGGCCACGCAGCTCGTCCAGCTTCTCCTTGAGCTCACCGACGCGGTTGAGGCCCTGCTTCTCCTTCTCCCAGCGGGCGGTGAGGCCGCGCAGCTCCTCCTCCTTGTCGGCGAGGTCGCGGCGCAGCTTCTCCAGCCGCTGCTTGCTGGCCTCGTCGGTCTCCCGGGCGAGGGCCATCTCCTCCATCCGCATCCGGTCCACCGACCGCTGGAGCTCGTCGATCTCCACGGGCGAGGAGTCGATCTCCATCCGGAGCCGGGAGGCCGCCTCGTCCACCAGGTCGATGGCCTTGTCGGGCAGGAAGCGGGAGGTGATGTACCGGTCGGAGAGGGCGGCCGCGGCCACCAGCGCGCCGTCGGCGATCTGCACCTTGTGGTGGGCCTCGTAGCGGCCCTTGAGCCCGCGCAGGATGGCGACGGTGTCCTCGACGGTCGGCTCGGCCACCAGCACCTGCTGGAAGCGGCGCTCGAGCGCGGCGTCCTTCTCGATCCGCTCGCGGTACTCGTCGAGGGTGGTGGCGCCGACCATGCGCAGCTCACCGCGGGCCAGCATCGGCTTGAGCATATTGCCCGCGTCCATCGCGGAGTCGCCGCCGGCGCCCGCGCCGACCACGGTGTGGAGCTCGTCGATGAAGGTGATGATCTGGCCGTCGCTGGACTTGATCTCGGCCAGGACGGTCTTCAGCCGCTCCTCGAACTCACCGCGGTACTTCGCGCCCGCGACCATCGCGCCGAGGTCGAGGGCGACCAGGCGCTTGTCGCGCAGGCTCTCGGGCACATCGCCCTTGACGATCCGCTGGGCGAGCCCCTCGACGACGGCCGTCTTGCCGACGCCCGGATCGCCGATCAGCACCGGGTTGTTCTTGGTGCGCCGGGAGAGCACCTGCACCACCCGGCGGATCTCCTGGTCCCGGCCGATGACCGGGTCCAGCTTGCCCTCGCGCGCGGCGGCGGTGAAGTCCGTGCCGAACTTCTCCAGGGCCTTGTACGTGCCCTCCGGATCGGGCGTCGTCACCCGCTGTCCACCCCTGACCTTCTCGAACGCGGCGAGCAGCTTCTTGGCGCCCGCCCCCTGCTGGTCGAGCAGCTCCCCGGCCTGGCCGCCCTTGGCCGCGATGCCGATGAGGAGGTGCTCGGTGGAGACGTAGTCGTCCCCGAGTTCCCTGGCCCGCTGGGTGGCGTCCGCGATGACGGCCAGCAGGTCGCGGCTGGCCTGCGGCGGGGCCACGGTGGAGCCCTGGACGCTGGGCAGGGCGGCGAGCAGCCGCTCGGCGCCGTCGCGCACCAGGGCCGCGTCGGCCTCGACGGCGGCCAGCAGATCCATCACATTCTCGTTGTCCTGGCCCTGCAGCAGGGCGAGCAGAAGATGCGCGGGCGTCATGTCCGCATGCCCGGAGGACACCGCCCGGTCATTGGCGGCACTCAGCGCCGCCCGGCTCTTGTTGGTCAGCTCGGCATCCACGTCCCTGTGCTCCTCCTCGCTCCGATCTTCCCATCCCTGCCCTACCCAACCTCCGTAAAGTTGAGTCTATTCCACTCAACCTCGCGAACGCCACTCCTCTGCCTTAGGTTCTGGACCATGTCCGTCGATCCCCGCGACCCCGATCCCGAGTACCTCGCTTTCTGGCGCGAACGCCATGTGTGCACCCTGACCACCCCACGCCCGGACGGCACCCCGCATGTGGTCCCGGTCGGCGTCACCTACGACCCCGAGGCCGGGCTCGCCCGCGTCATCGCGAGCCGTCACAGCCGTAAGGTCGCCCATGTCAGGGCGGCGGGCGAGGGCGGTGCGCGGGTCGCGGTCTGCCAAATGGCGGGCAGGCGGTGGGCCACGCTGGAGGGGCTCGCGGTGGTACGGGAGGACCCCGAGCTGATCGCGGACGCCGAACGCCGCTACGCCGAGCGCTACCAACGGACCCCCCGCCCCAACCCGGACCGCGTCGTCATCGAGATCGCCCTCGACAGGGCAATGGGCAGGGCCTGAGGCCGGGTCACTCCTCTTCCTCCTCTCTGTGACCCGCCCCCGCCCAGGGGTGGCGCAGCCGGATCCACACGTCGCGGGCGCGCCGCCCGGCCTCCGTGCGGCTCTCCGCCACCGCCGTACGCGCCTCCTCCTCGGTCTCCACCATGGGCCCCGAACCGCGCAGCGGCTTCCCCGCCGTCTCGTGCAGGAACACCGTGGAGATCAGCCCGATCACGCCCGCCACCATCAGGTAGAAGGCGGGCACCAGCGTGTTGTGCGTGGTGGCCACCAGCCACGAGGCCAGCAGCGGTGTGGTCCCGCCGAACAGCGACACGGAGAGGTTGTACGAGATCGACAGCGCGCCGTAACGCAGTCGGGTCGGGAACAGCGCCGGGAGCGTCGCGGCGCTCGTCCCCGCGAAGGTGACCAGCATCGCGCCCAGGATCAGACAGCCGATCGCGGGCAGCAGGACGCCGCCCTCCCGGATCAGCAACACCGCCGGAATGGCCAGCACGATCATGCCCACGCTGCCGAACAGGAACAGCGGCCGCCGCCCCCAGCGGTCGGACGTGCGCCCGACCACCGTGATCGCCAGCACCACGAACAGCATGGTGCCCAGCACCAGCACCTGGGCGGTGGTGGCGTTCTGGCCGAGCGTGGAGCCCATGTACGTCGGCAGGTACGACGTCACCATGTAGTTGGTGACGTTGTACAGCAGCACCAGACCCATGCAGATCAGCACGGCCTGCCAGTGCCGGGTGAAGATCTCCTTCAGCCGCCCCCGCCCGGACTGGCGCGCCTCCTCCACCGGCCGGGGCTCGCCATGGGCCGCCGCCGCCTCCGCCGCCTCGGCCGCCCGCTCGGCCTCCTGCTGGAACGCCGGGGTCTCCTCAAGACGCAGCCGCATATACAGACCGATCAGCCCCAGCGGCCCCGCCACCAGGAACGGCACCCGCCAGCCCCAGTCCACCATCCCGGTCTCACCGATGGCGGCGGTGAGCACGGTGACCAGGCCGGAGCCCAGCGAATAGCCGATGAAGGTGCCGAAGTCGAGCCAGCTGCCGAGGAAGCCACGGCGCTGATCGGGCGCGAACTCGGCGATGTACGTGGTCGCCCCCGCGTACTCACCGCCGGTCGAGAAGCCCTGCACCACCCGGCAGGCCAGGAGCAGCAGCGGGGCGGCGAAGCCGATCGCGTCGTAGCCGGGCAGCAGGCCCACCGCGAAGGTGCCCGCCGCCATCATGATCATGGTGGTGGACAGCACCCGGCGCCGCCCGATCCGGTCGCCCAGCGGCCCGAACACCAGCCCACCCAAGGGCCGCACCAGGAACGCCACGGCGAAGGTGGCGAACGTGGAGACCACCTGGGTGGCGGGGTCGTCGGCGGGGAAGAAGACATGGCCGAGGGTGACGGCGACATACGCGTAGACACCGAAGTCGAACCACTCCATGGTGTTGCCGATGGCCGTCGCCGCGACGGCGCGGCGCATTCCCGGCTTGTCGACGACGGTGACGTCCTCGATCGCCAGCGACTCCTTGCGGCGGCGCAGCAGCGTGCGGATCAGCTGGTCGGTACGGGCACCGCCGTGCGGCCATCCTCCGCGGCGGGGGCCGCGCGGTGGTCTAGGACCGGTAGTCATCTCGTCCCCTGCCGCCGGCTGAACCGCTACCCGACGCCGCTCCCGCCCCCGGGCTCAGGCCCCGGCATCGCTGGACTTCGCGTAGGTCTCCGCCATCTGCCCGCCGACGTCGTACACCACGACCTGCTCATCGCCGATCACCCAGGCGTCATGGCCGGGCGGCACCACATACACGTCCCCGGGCCCCACCTCGGCCTCCGCGCCATCGGCCGTACGCAGCCGCATCCGGCCCTGGACCACGACCCCCCTGTGGTGCACCTCGCACAGATCGGTCCCCACGATCGGCCGCACCGACTCCCGCCAGCGCCATCCGGGCTCGAAGGTGCCCACGGCGAAATCCAGCCCGGTCAGATGGAGGGCCTCGATATGGCCTCCGGGAAAGTCACGCCGTTCGTCCGGCTTCTCGATCGTCTTGACCTCCACCATTGGGATACCTCCTCCCATATCTCCATGGTGCGCCCGGGCCGCCCCATCGGCGCGCCCGGCCCGGGGCCCCGGGCATGCGAAAGGCCCGGTGGTCGTGAGGACGGCCACCGGGCCCGCGATCAAGCCGCGCACAAGCCGCGCGCCGGGCGCTACTCCGGGCGCTTGGGGCGCCAGACCACCAGGGCGCTGCTCTGCTGGATGTCCTGGTAGCGGACCAGGTCGCGGCGGTAGGAGGCGTGGACCTGGGCCTCGCGCTGCTGCATGGCCGTCGCGGCGCCCTCGACCGCGGCCTGGAGCTCGGCGACCCGGGACTGGAGGGCCGCGACCTGGTTCTCCAGTTCGATGATGCGCTTGATCCCGGCGAGGTTGATGCCCTCGTCCTGGGAGAGCTGCTGGACCTGGCGGAGCAGCTGGATGTCGCGCGCGGAGTACCGCCGGCCGCGGCCGGCGGTACGGTCGGGGGAGACCAGGCCGAGGCGGTCGTACTGACGCAGGGTCTGCGGGTGCAGCCCGGAGAGCTGGGCGGCCACCGAGATGACGTAGACCGGCGAATCCTCGGTCAGCTCATAGGGGTTGCGGGGTCGGCCAGCGGCCCTGCCTCCGATTCCTCCTCGGCCGTCCATCTCAAGCTCCCTTCGCGGCCTTGAACAGCTCCGCCCGTGGGTCCTCTCCCACGGTCGCCTCGCGATACGACTCCAGCGCGTCACGCGCCGAGTCGCTCAGGTCCTTCGGCACCGTGACCTCGACGGTGACCAGCAGGTCCCCGCGGGTGCCGTCCTTGCGCACCGCGCCCTTGCCCCGGGCGCGCATGGTCCGCCCGTTGGGCGTGCCGGGCGGCAGCTTCAGGGTGACCGGCGGGCCACCCAGGGTCGGGACCTTGATCTCGCCGCCGAGCGCCGCCTCGGGAAGGGTGACGGGCACGGTGACGGTCAGGTTGTCGTCCTTGCGGCCGAAAACCGGATGCGGGTCCACATGCACGATCACGTACAGATCGCCGGCCGGGCCGCCGGTCTCGCCCGGGGCACCCTTGCCGCGCAGCCGGATCCGCTGGCCGTCGCTGACCCCCGCGGGGATCCGGACCTGCATGGTGCGGGCGGAACGGGCCCGTCCGCTGCCCTTGCAGGTCTCGCACGGGTTCTGCGCGATCAGCCCGCGGCCGCGGCACTCCACACACGGGTCGGTGAGCGAGAAGCCGCCCCCACCGCCCCGGCTGACCTGGCCGGTGCCGACACAGGTCGGGCAGACGCGCGGGGTGCCGTCCCGGTCGCCGGTGCCCGAGCACGCCTTGCACGGGGCCTGGCTGGACATCCGCAGCGGGACCGTGGCCCCCTCGACGGCCTCGGTGAAGCTGAGCGTCACCTCGGACTCGATGTCCTGGCCCCGGCGCGGCTGGGCGCGGGTGGCGCCGCCACGGCCGAACAGCCCGCCGAAGACATCCCCGAGCCCGCCGCCGAAGCCGCCGGCGCCGCCACCGCCGCCGCCCTGCGCGCCGCCGCCGAAGAGGTCGCCCAGGTCGAAGTTGAAGCTGCCGGTGCCACCCGGTCCGCCCGGCCCGGGGCGGAAGCCCCCGTTGCCGAACAGCGCGCGGGCCTCGTCGTACTCCTTGCGCCGCTTGGGGTCCCCGAGGATGTCATTGGCCTCGGAGATCTCCTTGAACCGGTCCTCCGCCTTGACGTCGCCCTTGTTGGCGTCCGGGTGGTACTCGCGGGCGAGCTTCCGGTACGCCTTCTTGATCTCCGCCTCGGTGGCGTCCTTGGGGACGCCGAGAACTTTGTAGTAGTCCTTCTCCACGAAGTCCTTGGTGCTCATCCCCGACGTCCCTCCTCTCCTGCTGCTCTCGCGGTCACCGTCACGTCAGCCCTCTTCCGGGCCACCGCTCTCCTCGTCCGGCGCCGCGGTCTCGCCTTCGCCCTTGCCGGCGGCGGCTCCCGGCTGGGGCTCGGCGACGGCGACCCGCGCCGGGCGGATCGTGCGCTCGCCGATTCGATACCCCGGCTGCAGAATCTGCACGCACGTGGTCTCGGTGACATCCGGCGCGTACGAGTGCATCAGGGCCTCGTGGATCAGCGGGTCGAAGGGCTCGCCCTCCTTGCCGAACTGCTGGAGGCCCAGCTTGGCCACCACCGCCTCCACGGAGTCGCCCACCGACTTGAAGCCGCCGACGAGCTCGCCGTGGTCACGGGCACGGCCGATGTCGTCGAGCACGGGCAGCAGCTCGGACAGGAGGCTCGCCACGGCGATCTCCTTGACCGTCACCCGGTCCCGCTCGACCCGGCGCCGATAGTTCTGGTACTCCGCCTGGAGCCGCTGGAGGTCGGCCGTCCGCTCGTTGAGCGCGGTACGAACCTGGTCCAGCTGCGCCTGAAGGGCTACCTGCTCGAGGTCCCCGGCCGGGGCCGCCGGGCCCGCCTTGTCGGCGGACCCGGCGCCCTTCGCCGCGTCGTCAGGGGTCTTCGCGGCCTCGGAGGGGACATCGGGCTGCTCCTCGAAGCCCGGGGTCTCCTCCGTCACGCGGCACCACCCTGCCCCTTGTCGGCCTTGTCGTCGTCGACGATCTCGGCGTCCACCACATCGTCATCGGCCTTGGCCTGGCCGCCCTCGGCACCCGCCGCGCCGGCGGCACCGGCGTCGGCCGCGCCCGCCTCAGTGTTGGCGTACATGGCCTGGCCCAGCTTCTGGCTGACCGCGGCGACCTTCTCGGTCGCGGTGCGGATCTCGGCGGTGTCCTCGCCCTCGAGCTTCTCCTTCAGCTCGGTGAGGGCCTCCTCGACCTCGGTCTTGACCTCGCCCGGGACCTTGTCCTCGTTGTCCTTGAGGAACTTGTCCGTCTGGTAGACCAGCTGCTCGGCCTGGTTGCGGGTCTCGGCGGCCTCGCGGCGCTTGTGGTCCTCCTCCGCGTACTGCTCGGCCTCGCGCATCATGCGGTCGATGTCGTCCTTCGGCAGCGCGGAGCCGCCGGTGACGGTCATCTTCTGCTCCTTGCCGGTGCCGAGGTCCTTCGCGCCGACGTGCATGATGCCGTTGGCGTCGATGTCGAAGGTGACCTCGATCTGCGGCACGCCGCGCGGGGCCGGGGGCAGGCCGGTCAGCTCGAACATCCCGAGCTTCTTGTTGTACGCCGCGATCTCGCGCTCGCCCTGGTAGACCTGGATCTGCACGGACGGCTGGTTGTCCTCGGCCGTGGTGAAGATCTCCGAGCGCTTGGTCGGAATGGTCGTGTTGCGCTCGATCAGCTTGGTCATGATGCCGCCCTTGGTCTCGATGCCGAGGGACAGCGGGGTGACGTCCAGCAGCAGGACGTCCTTGACCTCGCCCTTGAGGACACCGGCCTGGAGGGAGGCGCCGATGGCGACGACCTCGTCCGGGTTGACGCCCTTGTTGGCCTCCTTGCCGCCGGTCAGCTCCTTGACGAGCTCGGCGACGGCGGGCATACGGGTCGAGCCACCGACCAGGACCACGTGGTCGATCTCGGACAGCGAGATGCCCGCGTCCTTGATGACGTTGTGGAACGGGGTCTTGCAGCGCTCCAGCAGGTCGGAGGTGAGCTGCTGGAACTGGGCGCGGGTGAGCTTCTCGTCCAGGTGCAGCGGGCCCTCGGCGGACGCCGTGATGTAGGGCAGGTTGATGGTGGTCTCGGACGAGCTGGAGAGCTCGATCTTCGCCTTCTCAGCGGCCTCGCGGAGGCGCTGCAGGGCCATCTTGTCCTTGGACAGGTCGACGCCGTGGCCGTTGTTGAACTGCTTGACCAGGTAGTCGACGACCCGCTGGTCCCAGTCGTCACCACCGAGGTGGTTGTCACCGTTGGTGGCCTTGACCTCCACCACGCCGTCGCCGATCTCCAGCAGCGAGACGTCGAAGGTGCCGCCACCGAGGTCGAAGACCAGAATGGTCTGGTCGTCCTTCTCCAGCCCGTAGGCGAGCGCGGCGGCAGTAGGCTCGTTGACGATACGCAGGACGTTGAGGCCCGCGATCTCACCGGCTTCCTTGGTCGCCTGGCGCTCGGCGTCGTTGAAGTACGCCGGGACGGTGATGACCGCGTCCGTGACCTTCTCGCCGAGGTACGACTCCGCATCCCGCTTGAGCTTCTGCAGGATGAAGGCGCTCATCTGCTGCGGGTTGAAGTCCTTGCCGTCGAGGTTGATCTTCCAGTCGGTGCCCATGTGGCGCTTGACCGAGCGGACGGTGCGGTCCACGTTGGTCACCGCCTGGCGCTTGGCGACCTCGCCGACCAGCACCTCGCCGTTCTTCGCGAACGCCACAACGGACGGCGTGGTCCTGGCGCCCTCGGCGTTGGTGATGACGGTGGGCTCACCGCCTTCGAGAACACTGACGACGGAGTTCGTCGTACCCAGGTCGATGCCGACCGCACGTGCCATTTCGGGATCCTCCAGCTACAGCATTGAGTGGAACAGGCTCAAGCGTGCATCACCCGCTCTGCCGCTGTCAACAGACCTGAGTCGACAGGGCTCAAGTTTTATATGAGGCTTATGCCCAAGCGGGCGCGGAAGAGGGTGCGGAGAGGCCAAATGAGGGAGAGGAGGAGCCAAGTGAGCGACACAGATCACCGGCTCGTCGACTACATGGGTTCCCGTCCGGGCGGGTAATCTCGGTCAAGCCACATTAAGTTACTGCTTAGTAATCCAGCTCTCGCAGGTTCGAGGAGCCCCTTATGCAACTCGCCGCGATCATCGTGTCGCTGGTCCTCACCGCGGTCGGCGTTGCCCTGCTCGGCCGGGCCGTCGCACAGTTCGTGCGCTTCTTCAAGCTCGGCGCCCCGGTCCCGGCGGGGGCCAGGACCGACAATCCCTGGCAGCGCAGCGTGACCCTGGTCCGCGAGTTCCTCGCGCACACGCGCATGAACAAGTGGGGCGTCATCGGCGTCGCCCACTGGTTCGTGGCGATCGGCTTCCTGACCCTGCCACCGACCATCATCAACGCCTACGGCCAGCTCTTCCAGGCGGACTGGACGCTGCCGATCCTCGGCGGCTTCCTCCCCTACGAGCTGTACATCGAGTTCATCGGCACGATGACCACGCTGGGCATCCTGACGCTGATGGCGATCCGGCTGCTGAACCTGCCCAGCCGGGCGGGCCGCAAGTCCCGGTTCACGGGCTCCACCGCCTGGCAGGCGTACTTCGTCGAGTACGTCATCCTCATCATCGGCCTCGCGATCATGGCGCTGCGCGGCACCGAGGGCGCCCTGCACCACGTCGACCACTACGAGCCCGCGTACTTCGCCTCGTATCCGCTGGTCCAGCTCTTCGACGGGCTCAGCGTGGACACGGTGCAGAACCTGACCTACTTCTTCGCGATGATCAAGCTGGGCACGACCATGATCTGGATGATCACGGTCAGCACCAACCTCGACATGAGCATCGCCTGGCACCGCTTCCTCGCCTTCCCCAACATCTGGTTCAAGCGCAACGCGGACGGCGAGGTGGCGCTCGGCGCGCTGCAGCCGATGGTGAGCGAGGGCAAGCCGATCGACTTCGAGGACCCGGGCGAGGACGACCAGTTCGGCGTCTCGCAGATCGAGCACTTCTCCTGGAAGGGCATCCTCGACTTCTCCACCTGCACCGAATGCGGCCGCTGCCAGTCGCAGTGCCCCGCCTGGAACACCGGCAAGCCGCTCTCGCCCAAGCTGCTGATCATGTCGCTGCGCGACCACTCGCACGCCAAGGCCCCGTATCTGCTCGCCGGTGGCGGCAAGACGGCGGAGGGCGAGGAGAAGGCGAGCGAGGAGCAGCTCGCCGGGGTGCCCGCGGCGGCGCTGGCGGAGGCCGAGCGGCCGCTGATCGGCACGCTCGAGGAGAACGGCGTCATCGACCCCGATGTGCTGTGGTCCTGCACCACCTGCGGCGCGTGCGTCGAGCAGTGCCCGGTGGACATCGAGCACGTTGACCACATCGTGGACATGCGCCGCTACCAGGTGATGATCGAGTCCTCGTTCCCGTCCGAGGCGGGCACGATGCTCAAGAACCTGGAGAAGAAGGGCAACCCCTGGGGGCTGGCCAAGAAGCAGCGGCTGGCATGGACCAAGGAAGTCGACTTCGAGGTGCCGGTCGTCGGCAAGGACATCGAGGACCTCACCGAGGTCGACTACCTGTACTGGGTCGGCTGCGCGGGCGCCCTGGAGGACCGGGCCAAGAAGACCACCAAGGCCTTCGCGGAGCTGCTGCACATCGCGGGCGTCAAGTTCGCGATCATGGGCGGCGACGAGGCGTGCACCGGTGACTCCGCCCGCCGCCTGGGCAATGAGTTCCTCTTCCAGCAGCTCGGCCAGCAGAACGTCGAGATGCTGAACATGGCCTTCGGCGAGGACGCTGACGAGGGCGTCGTGGTCGAGAAGTCCAAGAAGAAGATCGTCGCGACCTGCCCGCACTGCTTCAACACGATCGCCAACGAATACCCGCAGCTGGGCGGCGACTTCGAGGTCATCCACCACACCCAGCTGCTGCAGCACCTCATCGACGAGGGCAAGCTGATCCCGGTCACCCCGGTCGAGGGTCTGATCACCTACCACGATCCCTGCTACCTGGGCCGCCACAACAAGGTCTACACCCCGCCGCGCGAGATCATCGCCAAGGTGCCGGGACTGCGGAACGAGGAGATGCACCGCCACAAGGAGCGCGGCTTCTGCTGTGGCGCGGGCGGCGCCCGGATGTGGATGGAGGAGCGGATCGGCAAGCGCGTCAACAACGAGCGCGTGGACGAGGCGCTGTCCCTCAACCCGGACATCGTCTCCACCGCCTGCCCGTTCTGCCTGGTGATGCTGACCGACTCCGTCAACGGCAAGAAGAATGACGGGAGCGCGAAGGAAGAGCTCCAGGTCGTGGATGTGGCGCAGCTGCTCCTGGACTCGGTGAAGACCCCGGCCGCGCCGGAGGACGGCGGCAAGAACGCCGAGGAGCCGGAGCCGGCCCCGGCCAAGTAGCGCCGTAGACGTCTCGTCGATGCGCTGAAGCCCGCCCACGGGGTCCGTGGGCGGGCTTCACGCTTGCTGGCGGGCGCTTGAGGCGCCCTTACGGAGGCCGTGGCGCCCTTACGGCTCTCATGATGGCCTTACGCCCGCGGCTTGCCGTTCTTCGACAGCGGCAGCGCCTGCTCGGTCCAGATGACCTTGCCGTCCGCGGTGTAGCGGGTGCCCCAGCGGTCGGCGAACTGCGAGACCAGGAAGAGCCCCCGGCCGCCCTCGTCCGTCGTCCCCGCGTACCGCAGATGCGGGGAGGTGCTGCTGGTGTCGAAGACCTCGCAGATCAGGCTGCGGTCGCAGAGCAGCCGCACCCGGATCGGGCCGGTCGCGTAGCGGATCGCGTTGGTGATCAGCTCGCTGAGGATGAGCTCGGTCGTGAACGCGACATCGCCCAGATCCCACTCCGCGAGCTTCCGGGCCACCGCGGCACGCACCTCGGCCACCTGCGCCGGATCGGACGGCACCTCCCAGCCGGCGGTCAGACCGGGCTCCAGCACCCTCGTACGGGCCACGATGAGCGCGATGTCATCGCTCGGGCGATCGGGCAGCAGCGCGTCCAGCACCGCCGTACAGGCGTCCTCGGGCGTCCGGCCGGGGTGGGCCAGGGCACCGCGCAGCATCTCCAGACCCGTTTCGATGTCCCGGTCGCGCTTCTCGATCAGCCCGTCGGTGTAGAGCACC
>NZ_JAAAYH010000023.1:0-48810 GCF_018035285.1 Streptomyces sp. MK37H
GGATGCCGTCGCGGGCGCCCCGGCCGCTGCGGGCCGCACTGCCCGGGCTCGTGCCGGAGTCGGAGGCGCTGGACCTCGACCCCGTATCGCCGCGCGCCTTCCGGCTCGGCCCGGCCGCCGAGCTGGCCCTGACCGGGGCCGTGGTGGCGGCCCTGCTGAGCGCGCCGGGTGTGTGGCTGGTCGACCGGATCACGGACGAGCCGGACCGCGGCTGTCTGGGCGGGGCGTCCAGCGAGGTCGTCGCGGGCCGCCCCGAGCTGAGCGCGGACTCGCCGCGGAAGCAGTACGAGGACGCCCGGCGGCTGATCCGCGAGGAGAACGCACGGGTGGACCGCGAGGTGGGGGACCACCGCGGCACCGCCCGTACGGTGGTGCACATCGGCTCTGACGTGGCCGCCGACCAGGAGGGGCAGCGGTACAACGCGGCCGTGCCCGAGCTGCGCGGTATCGCCCTGGCCCAGCGCGCGCTGAACGACGAGGCGAGCAACGACTCCCAGAAGGTGTGGCTGCGCGTCGACAGCCGTAACGCGGGGGAGAACTTCGCGGGCGCACCGCGCATCGCCCGCCAGGTCGCCGATGACGCCCGTAAGAAGGGCTCCGGGATCATCGGGGTGGTGGGCTTCTCCAAGAGCCTTAAGCAGACCCAGGAGGCCGTGCGCATCCTGGGGGCCGCGCGGATCCCCGTCGTGGGCACCACGGCCACGGCGGATCTGATGCAGGTGGACGGGTACTACCGCAGGGTGGCGCCCACCAACAGCCGCGAGGCCGCGGTCGAGGCCGACTTCGCCCACCGGGGCAACATCATGGACGACGGCACCGGGAGCTGTTCCCCGGCCCGCGCCGCCGTGGTCGTCAAGGATCCCCGGGATCTGTACAGCGACGAGATAGGGACGCTGTTCGCCGAGCGGTTCGGCGCCCGGCCGTTCACCCTGGAGTACACCCCGGGCGGCCGGGGCGGCGGGCTCGCCCAGGGGCAGCCGCCGAAGGACGGTGTCGCCCGTAAGGAGAGCATCGGCGAGCTGGCCGACGCGGTGTGCGAGCGGATCACCGCCAACCCCCGGACGGTCGTCTACTGGGCCTCCCGCGCCCTCCAGTTCAGCGCGTTCCTCGACGACTTCGGGGACAACACGGCGTGCGAGGGCAGGAAGCTCACGGTGCTCGGCGGCAACGACCTCACCACCGCCGCCCTCGCCGGTGAGTACGCGGACCGGCCCTGGCTGCGGCTTTACCACACCGTCCATGTGCTGCCCGCGGGCCATCCGCGGCTGAGCGACATCGCCAAGAAGTTCAACGCCGACTACGCAAGGGACTTCGGCTCCCATGACCTGTGGCGCGACGACGGACGGGCCGCCCTGGCGTACGACGCGATGCAGCTGATGGCCGAGGCCGCCAACCGGGCCTTCCGCAGTACGGACAACGTGGAGCGCTCCAATGTGCAGATCGGCCTCGACAACGGCATCCGGAAGCAGGGCGCCAGCGGCTATCTGGACGTCGGGCGGGGCCGCTCGGTGCCCCGGGACAAGCCGGTGGTGATCCTGCACCACACCGACCGGGGCTCGGAGCCGGTGCTGTACTGCGGCGCGTTCACCCAGAATCCGGCGGGGCGGATAGCGCACTGGGGGCCGAGGGGGAAGTTCTCATGTCCCAGGGACAGTTGAGCAACCATTCGAGGGGCTGAGGGGTCTTCTTGTGTGCTCGCCCGGCTAAGGGGCGAATCATCAGCGTAAGACCGTACACAGGGGGATTTTCCATGCTTCGATCCATTCGTGCGCTTCGCTTCCGCGCCGCGGTGGCCGGCGGCTGTGTGGCCGCGCTCGGCCTCGGATTCGCCCTGGCCGCCGGGTCGCCCGCCTCGGCCACCGCCCAGACCGACCCGAACGGCCGCTACACCGCCGAGGAGATCCACCACTTCCTGGAGGGCTTCTACGGAAACCACGGCCCGCGCCCCTGGGAGCGGGAGCACCTGGTCTCGGACCAGCTCAAGGAGCGGGCCGCCCAGACGCCCGACTACGACCTGCTGCTGTGCGCGCAGAACCAGCCGGAGGACATCGAGGTCGGCGAGGTGACCACGGCCCAGTCCGCGCGGGTCGGCTGGGCGACCATCACCACCCACTGGGGCCAGTCGCCGACGACCCGGTCCTTCACCGCCTATGTGGACCTCGACGGCAGCCGGCCGCTCCAGCTCCTCCAGGTGGACTGCGAGCCCGGGGACTGATCCCCGCCAGGGGCCGGACCGGGGGAATCCAGAGCGGAACGGTTGGTTCAGTTCTCCCGGGGCCACCCCGTAGTCTCGCCGCATGACCTGGTCGCACGCGTTGAAGGAGACTGCCCGGACCGGCCTTGCGATCGAGCGCACCAGGACGGAGCCGCTGGTCGCGCTCCGCGGCGCATGCGGGGTCGCGCTCGTCATCGGGATGGCGCTGTGGCTCGGCTCGCCGACGCTCGCCGTCTCGGCGGCCTTCGGCGCCTTCTCCGCCGGGATCGCCACCTTCCAGCGCAGCTGGCGCCCCCGCCCCTGGCTGGCGCTGGCCGCCGCGGCCGGTCTCGCGGTGAGCACCTTCCTCGGCTATCTGGCCGCCACCCACACCTTCACCTTCGTCATCATGCTCGCCGTATGGACGCTGATGACGGGCATGTCATGGGCGGTCGGCCCGGTCTCCGGGCTGGTCTCCACCCAGATGGTGGCCGTCATGCTGATCACGGTCACCCTCCCGACCTCGACCCTGGGCGCCCTGGGGCATGCCCTGCTGGTCGGGCTCGGCGGTGTGGTGCAGGCCGCGCTGATCGTGCTCTTTCCGGTACGCCCGTGGGGCGTGCAGCGCGACGCCCTCGCGGACGCGCTCGCCGCCGTCGCGGACTACGCCCGCAAACTGCGCTACGAGCCGGTGGCGCCCTTCGACCCCAAGCCGCTGATGGAGGCCCGCAGCGCCGCCGCCCTGACCGCGCGTCAGGCCCGGCGGCGGCCCAGGCAGCTGCGCGGCTACCGGCTGCTGGCCGAGCGGATCCGCCCGGTGCTCGCCTCGCTCGCCGACCCGGTGGTCGGCGCCCCCGAGAAGGGGCCCGAGCGCGACCGGGTGCGGGAACTGCTGGCCGCCACGGGCACCGTGCTGGACGCGGTGGCCCACGCCATCCGCCACGGCACACCGGTGCGGGTGCCCTCCGAGGCCATGGCCGTCCTGCGGATGCCGGAGGACGGGCCCAAGCTGACCGGTGCCGCCCGCCGTGCCGCGCTGCGGCTCTTCTCGCTGGTGGCGGACGTGGTGGAGGCGTCCGATGAGCCGGTGGAGGAGGTGTCCGCCGAAGGCCGGACGGTCCACCGCTTCCTGCCCCGCCCCGGTATCCCGGGCACCGTGGCCATGGCGCTGCGCTCCATCCGCCGCGAGGCCCGCTGGTCCTCGCCGGTGCTGCGCCACGCGGTGCGCCTGTGCGCGGTCGACGTCAGCGGCTATCTGCTGAGCACGGCCCTGCCGCTGGGGCACTCCTACTGGGCGCCGCTGACCTCCACGATGGTCCTGCGACCGGACTTCGCCCAGACGTACTCCCGCGGCGTCGCCCGCTTCCTGGGCACTCTGGCGGGTGTGCTGGTCGGCGGCGGGGTGGTGGCACTGGTCCACCCCGGCTCCTACCTGAGCGCCGGGCTGGCCGTGGTGTGCGTCCTGGCGATGTACCTGCTGCTGCGCACCGGTTTCATCGTGACCTCCGCGTGCGTGAGCGCGTATGTGGTCTTCCTGCTCAGCATCGCGGGCGAGGCATGGGGCCAGACCGTGCAGGCGCGGGTGGCGCTGACCCTGCTCGGCGGGGTGCTGGCGATGGTCGCGTACGCGGTCTTCCCCGCCTGGGAGACACCGCGGCTGCGGGACCGGCTCGCGGACTGGCTGACCGCGAACGGCTCCTTCGCCACCGCCGTTTTCGACGCCTATGCCCGCCCCGCCGACCGCCGCCCCCGCCAGGTGCGGGACGCCCTGCTGGACGCCCGCGCGGCGCGGGCGGCCTGGGAGCAGAGCGAGTCACAGGCCCACCGGGAACCGGTGCGCCACCGCGGACTGTCGCGGCGGGCGGCGCGGGCGGCGCAGACGGCGCTGTCCACGATGGGACGAGTCGTCATGCTGCTGGAGGCGCATCTGCCGGAGCGCGACGCGGCGCCGTCCGAAGGGGCCGGGGACTTCGCCGCGGCACTGCGGCAGGCGGTGCCGAAGGCGGTGAAGGCGGTACGGGAGCGGCGGCCGCTCAACTGGTCGCCGGTGCACCGGTCGCTGGAGCGGTGGCGCCAGCGGTCCGGGGACCGTCCGGGGGTGGCGCTGCGCGACGCGGAGCAACTCGTCGACGCCCTGGACGATCTGGCGGAGGCGCTCAACAAGAGCGCACGGCAGTCGCGAACGCCCCGTGACCCCAGTCAAGAAGAATCCCCCTAGACTAGGGGTGCCCCCTACATCATTGGGCGTGTTAATCATGAAGGGGCAGTGCTGTGCCGACGCGTCCTTGGACGCTGCCCGGTACGCTCTGCCGTCTGTCCCCCACATATTGCTTGACGAGTGAAAGACTTTCCCTGCGCATGGGTGCACAGCGAGAAGACAGCGTCTGGATACGACGATTCCATCCGATGCCCGAGAGTCGCGCCCGTCTGGTCTGTCTGCCCCATGCCGGGGGTTCGGCGTCGTTCTTCTTCCCGATGTCCCAAACGCTTTCGTCGTCCGCTGATGTCCTGTGCGTGCAGTATCCGGGGCGTCAGGACCGGCGTCAGGACCCGCTGATCGAGAACATCGACGAGTACGCCGACGCCATCGCCGCGGAGTTGAAGCCCTGGCTCGATCTCCCGGTCGTCTTCTTCGGGCACAGCATGGGCGCCGTTCTCGCGTTCGAGGTGGCCCGCCGACTGGAGGAGGCCGACCCGGAGTTCTCCGCGCTCGCCCTCTTCGCCTCGGGCCGCCGGGCGCCGTCCCGTTACCGTGACGAGAATGTGCACCGGCGCGATGACGACGGCGTCGTACGCGAGATGAAGCTGCTGAGCGGCACCGATTCCCGCGTCCTCGGAAATGAGGAGATCCTGCGCATGGCGATGCCGGCGATTCGCGGTGACTACAAGGCGATCGAGACCTACCGCTCGGTGCCCGGTGCCGCCGTCCGCTCGCCGATCACCGTGCTGACCGGCGACAACGACCCCAGGACCAGCCTCGAGGAGGCGGAGGCATGGCGGTCGCACACCACCGGCGAGTTCGACATCCGGGTGTTCCCGGGTGGCCACTTCTTCTTGGCCGGGCATCAAGGGCCGATTATGAGTCTCGTCGCGAAGGCGCTTTCGGGGTCCAGACCCTGAGTCGACCGCCTCAGGAACCTGCCCGACCCACTGGAAAACACCACTCGTCATGCTCGATGCCCCCGGCGGTCCGCTGGGGGCATCAGGTGGCTTCATCGGGGGATGAATTCTTTGCCCGCAAACCTCTTCGAATGGGAGAACCACCCCTCCGCGCTGCGTGAAATGCTGCGCGGCGCGACGCAGGGCCGGGGTCGGCTGGCTCTTGTCAGCGGTGCGGTGGCCAGTGGCAAGACCACACTGCTGAACACCTTTGCCGAACAGGCCATCGAAAGCGGTGCGTTGCTCCTGGAAGCGACCGGTTCGCGGGCCGAGCGGGACCTTCCCTTCGGAATTGTCCGAAAGATTTTCGATAACGGTGCGATGCCCGCCGATGTGCGATCCGAAGTGATCGCGCTGCTTGACGGAAACGCGCTGGAATCCACCGCCGCGGGACGCATGCACGTGATGTCCCAGATTTCCTCCGCGCTGCTGCGGATGGTCGACGATCGCACACTTGTCGTCCTTGTCGACGATGTGCACTGCGGCGACGACCAGTCCCTGCAATTCCTGCTCCACCTGGCCCGGCGGGTGCGTCAGGCGAAGGTTCTCATCGTCCTCACCGAATCCCCCCGGCTTCGTCAGGAGCAGTTCACCTTCCACGCCGAACTGCTCCGCCAGCCCAACTGTGTGCGCATGCGGCTGCACATGCTCACCGAGTCGGGCGTCGCCGAGGCGCTGTCCGGCACCCTGTCCGCCACCGTCGCCGCCCGCCTCGCCCCCGAATGCCACCGAGTCTCCGGCGGCAACCCGCTGTTGCTGCGCGCCCTGCTGGAGGACTGGCGGACCGTCGGCGAGCACGGCGAGGCCCAGCAGCGCCCGGCGCCCGGTGAGGCGTTCGCCCACGCCGTCCTCGGCTGTCTGCACCGGGGCGAGCCCGAGGTGCCGCAGATCGCCCGCGGCGTCGCCGTTCTCGGCGACGCCCGCTCCCCACGGCTGCTCGGCCAGCTCCTCGACCTGAGCGCCAACACGGTCCAGCAGGGCGTCCAGGATCTGCACCAGTGCGCCATCCTGGAGCACAACGCCTTCCGCGACGAGGTGGCCCGTACCGCGGTGCTCGACGCGACCCCCGCCACCGCCCGCGGCGCACTGCACGCCCGCGCCGCCCGGCTGCTGCACGCCGACGGCGCCTCCGCGCTCGACGTGGCCCGCCAGCTGGTCGCCGCCCGGCAGGACGCCGAGCGCTGGGCCGTCCCCGTGCTGCGCGAGGCCGCCGAATTCGCCCTGGTCGAGGAGGAGTTGGAGTTCGCGCTCCGCTGCCTCGAATGCGCCCACCACGCCTGCGCGCCCGGCGCCGAGCGCACCGCGCTCAAGGCCCGGCTGGTCAGCATCGCCTGGCGGATCGGCCCGGCCGCCGCCGAGAGCCATCTGCCGGAGCTCACCGAGGACGCCGAGCGGGGCCGGCTCGCCCCGCGCGACGTCGCTCCGATCACCTCCTACCTCGCCTGGTCGGGGCGGCTGGACGCGGCGGCCGGCGCCGTCTCCGCGCTGGCCCGCTCGGCCGCCACCGGCGACGACCCCGCGATGACCGCCGCCGTCTCCGCCTCCGCCCAGTGGCTGACCATGCTCAGCCCCCCGCTGCGCGACCGCCTCCCCACCGTCGGGACCGGCACCACCGGGGCCACCGCCGGAGCCCCGCGCGACATGGCCGACCTGGCCCACGCCCACGCCGCCGCCACCATGTCCGCCGTGCTCACCGAGGGCCAGGCCGACCGGGCCGTCATCGAGGCCGAACGGGTGCTGCAGCGCTACCACCTCAGCGACAGCACCCTCCAGCCGCTGGCCGTCGCGCTGATGGCACTCGTCCTGGCCGGCCGGCTCGACCTCGCCCTGTCCTGGTGCGAGCGGCTGCAGGGCGAATGCTCCTCCCGCCGCGTGCCCACCTGGCAGGCGCTGCTGTCCGCCGTACGGGCCGAAATCGCGCTGCGCCAGGGCGATCTGCAGGTCGCCGCGCACCAGGCGCGCACCGCGATGTCACGGATCTCGGTCCAGGGCTGGGGCGTGGGGCTAGGGCTGCTGCTGTCCACCCTGATCCAGGCCGAGACCGGGATGGGCCACTACGACGAGGCCATGGCGCTCCTCGAACAGCCCCTGCCCGAGGAGCTCTTCCAGACCCTCCCCGGGCTGTTCTACCTGCGCGCCAGAGGCCGCTGCCACCTGGCCACCGGCCGCTACCACGCCGCGCTCGGCGACTTCACGGCCGCCGGTGAGCTGATGGGCGCCTGGCGGATGGACATCCCCCTGCTGACCCCCTGGCGGCTGGACGCCGCCGAGACCTGGCTGGCCCTCGGCGACCCGGGGCGCGCCCGCGCGCTGGCCGAGGAGCAGCTGCGGCTGGGCCCGGAGGACGCCCGGCTGCGCGGCGCCCTGCTGGTCGTGCTCGCCCGCACCGACGAGCTCAAGCGCCGGGTGCCCCGGCTCAAGGAGGCCGTGGAGATCCTGGAGGGCGGCGACGACCGCATCCAGCTGGCCGTCGCCCTCGGTGAACTCGGCCGCGCCTACCGCTCGCTGGGCGACTTCAACCGGGGCCGGGTGCTCGTCCGCAAGGCATGGCACGTGGCCAAGACGTGCGGCGCCGATCCGCTGTGCCGTGAGCTGATGCCCCGCCACGCCGACCCCGGCGAGCTCGCCGCGGCCGCCGCCCAGCCGGGCCAGGGGACAACCGAGGCGCAGCGCGATGTGGAGGCGCTGACCGAGGCGGAGGTGCGCATCGCGGTGCTGGCCGCACACGGCAACACCAACCGGGAGATCGCCTCCAAGCTGTTCGTCACCGTGAGCACGGTGGAGCAGCACCTGACCCGCATCTACCGCAAGCTGAACGTCAAGCGCCGCCGCGACCTCCCCGCGAAGCTCTCCGACAGCAGCCTCACGGGGACGGTGTGAGCGCCCTCAGTTCAACAGGCCGCGTTCCATCGCCTTCATCACCGCGGCCGTGCGGTCGGACACGCCGAGCTTCCGATACGAGCGCAGTAGATGCGTCTTGACCGTGGCCTCGCTGACGAACAGCTCGGCGCCGATCTCGGCGTTGGTCAGCCCCCGGCCGACCAGCCGCAGCACCTCGCGCTCACGGCCGGAGAGCGGGGACGGCTCGGGCGCCCGGGTGCGGAAGAGCTTGCCCGCGAGGGACGGGGTGAGCACGGTCTCGCCACGCGCCGCGGTCTGCACCGCGTCGATCAGCTCCTGGCGTGAACTGCCCTTCAGCAGATAGCCCGCGGCGCCCGCCTCCACCGCGCGCAGGATGTCGGAGTCGTCCTCGTACGTGGTCACGATGACCACCTTGCAGCCCGGCACCTGGCGCAGGATCTGCCCGGTGGCCTCGACCCCGTCCATCCCGCCCATGCGCAGATCCAGCAGGGTGATGTCCGGCCGCAGCGCGACCGCCTGGACCACCGCCTCCTCACCGGAACCGGCCTGCCCGACCACCGTGATCCCCTCGGCGGACTCCAGCATGGCGCTCAGCCCCTCCCGCACCACCGGATGGTCGTCGGCCAGCAGGACTCTGATCGGGCTCGGCCCGCCCGGCGTACCCTCAACCACTCACTGCCTCCCCGGCCGGCGCCGTCATCGGCACGCTCACCTCCACGGTGGTGCCCCGTCCGGGGCCGCTGGTGACGGACGCCACCCCGTCGATCTCCTCCACCCGGGCCTGCATGCCGCGCAGCCCGTAGCCTTCCTGGGTGCCGTCCGGGGTGAACCCCTCGCCGTCGTCGCGGACCAGCAGCCGGACCCCGCCCTGGTCGAAGACCACGATCACATCGACCGTACGGGCCTGTTTGGCGTGCTTGCGCACATTGGCGATGGCCTCCTGCACCGTACGCAGCAGCACCACGCTCACCGCCATCGGTAGCGACTTCTCCTCGCCCATCACCGAACACCGCACCTCCAGGCCGGTCTCGGCGATCAGCCCCTCCGCCTGCCGCCGCACCGCCTGGGACAGCGAACCGCCGCGCAGCGCGGGCGGGGTGAGGGCGGCCACGAAGCCACGGGCCTCGGCGAGCGACTCCTTGGCCACCCGCCCGGCCAGCGACAGATGGTTCACCGCCTGGTCCGGGGCCTCGCGCACCTCCGACTCGGCCGCCTGCACCAGGCTGATGATGCTGGTCAGGCCCTGCGCCAGGGTGTCGTGGATCTCGCGGGCCAGCCGCTCGCGCTCGGCCGAGATACCGGCCTCGTGGGAGAGCCGGGCCACCCGCTCCCGGCTGCGCCGCAACTCCTCGATGAGCAGCCCGCGCTCCTTGCTCTGCCGCACCACCCGCTTGATCCACATCCCCAGCAGCACCGACAGCGCGATGCTCAGCAGCGAGATGGGCAGCACGCCCAGGACGCTCAGCCCCAGGTCCTCACCGGTGAACGCCACCACCAGCACGGGGCAGAGATTGGCCGCCGTGGCCAGCACCACCGCCGAGGCCATCGGCAGGCTCATGATCAGCATCGGGATGACCGCGAACAGCGCGAACGCGCCGACGAGGTTGAACGCCGTGGTGAGACAGAACAGCGTCACCAGGCCCGCCGCGAAGACCAGATTCCGCGGGCCGTAGGTGTCCTCGATCATCAGCGTCCGGCCGACCGCCGCGTACCAGGGCACGATGAGGGTCAGCGCGGCGATCGGGATGGAGTGGCTGGCCTGCGAGCCGCCGGAGAGGAAGAGCAGGACCGCCGTAACGAGATAGGAGACGGCGAAGAAGCCGTCCCACAGGCCGAACCAGCGGGTGCCGGACTCGGGACCGTAGTACGCCCCGGTCTGCGAGCCGTCCCCCGGAGAGTGATTGCGCACGGCTCAGTACTACCACGCGTGTCCACCGTGTCCACCGGACGGTTGACAGCCAGAACCCACCGTTCAGTCGTCTCGCGGTGGCGCGCCCGCTTCTAGCGTTGAGCTAGGTGAGGCGGAGAACCGTCACACCGAACGCACACCCCCGTTTGGCTTGGAGAACGTCGCATATGCCACAGATGAGCCAGTTCATGTCCGCACTGATCGCCAGTGGCACGATCCTGATCATCATCCTGGCGACCGACATCGGCCGCCGCCGCATCACCACGATGCGGATGGTGCGCTCGGTCATCGCCGTGGCCGTGGTCATCGCGATCTTCGTCGAGTCCTTCCCGACCAAGGGCAACGACATCTCCCTGCAGCTCGTGGGCGTCGGCACCGGCGTCATCTGCGGTCTGATCGCCGGAGTGCTGCTGCCCGCCTACAAGGACGCCACGTCCGGTGAGCTCTACACCATCGGTGGCATCGGCTACGCCCTGGTGTGGATCGTCCTCTCCAGCGGACGCATCCTCTTCGCCTACGGCGCCGAGCACTGGTTCACCATGGACCTGGTCAAGTTCTCCATCGACTACAAGATCAGCGGCCAGGACACCTACGCCAACGCCTTCGTCTTCATGTCGCTGGCCATGGTGCTGACCCGAACCGCCGTGCTGCTGGCCAAGATGCGCAAGCTGAAGGGCCAGAACACCGGAAGCGGGCAGCTGCCGCAGCAGACCGTCACCGGTGCGTCGGTCTGAGCCGCCTGATTTCATAGTCCACCAACCCCCGCCGGGCCCGCCCCGGCACCCGTCAGACGCAAGAGCAGGGTGAAGCAGTGGAACGCCATGACAATCTGAGGCTCCGACCGCCTCGGCACCGGGTCGACCGCCGTGCGATCGGCTGGTGGACGCTGCAGTCCGCACTCTTCGCCCTGCCCTTGCCGCTCGTCTTCGGGATCCTGTGGGCCTCCATTCCCCCCACGCGTGAGTTCTTCATGTGGGCCACGCTGATCTCGCTGGTCCCCGGGCTGCTCTACATGGCCGTCATGCCGGCCTGGCGGTACCGGGTCCACCGCTGGGAGGCCACCAACGAGGCGGTCTACGCGGCCTCCGGCTGGCTCTGGCAGCAGTGGCGGGTCGTGCCGCTGTCCCGGGTGCAGACGGTGGACACCCTGCGCGGCCCGCTGCAGCAGATGTTCGGGCTCTCCGGTGTCACCGTGACCACCGCCTCCGCCGCGGGCGCGGTGAAGATCAAGGGCATCGACCACAAGCTCGCCGGGGACCTGGTGGAGTACCTGGCCAAGTCCACCCAGGCCGTGCCGGGAGACGCCACATGAGCTCCGAGACCACCGTGCGGCCGTCCTCCCACGCGGCCGGCCGCGACTGGGGGCGGCTCAACGGGCGGCTGCTCCTGGTCAACCTCTCCATCCTCGCCGCGCCGGTGGCCATGTTCCTGGCCAGCCTCGCGGTCACCGGAGGCGACACCAACCTCCAGGTCATCATCACCCTCGGCTCGCTGTTCGTGACCTTCCTGGTCATCAGCGGCATCGGCCTGATGCGGCTGTTCACCACCCGCTACCGGCTCACCGAGGACCGCTTCGAGCTCCACACCGGGCTGCTCTTCCGCAGCGAGCGCTCGGTCCCGATCGGCCGTATCCGCGGTGTCGACGTCACCGCCAACCCGGTCCACCGCGTCTTCGGCCTCACCACGCTGCGCATCGACAGCGGGGATCAGAGCGACGCCGCCGCGCGCAGGCTCGCCCTCGACGGCATCACCAAGGCCGAGGCCGTGGAGCTGCGCCGCCAGATCATCGCCCTGCGCGACGCGGGCCGGGCCCGGCCGGTGGCCGACAGCGACGGTGTGCTCAGCCGGCTGGACTGGTCCTGGCTGCGCTACGGCCCGCTGACCGTATGGGGCGTGGGCGGTGTCTTCATCGCCGCCGCCAGTACGTACCGCACCCTGAGCGAGCTCCAGGTGAACCCGCTGGACCTCGGCGTCGTCAAGGACCTCGAGGACCGCTTCGGCACCATTCCGCTCTGGTACGGAATCCTGCTGGCCGCCGTCGTCATCGCCGTCCTCGGCATGATCGGCTCCACGGCCACCTACATCGAGAACTGGGCCGGTTACGAACTGCGCCGCGAGGACGGCGGAATCCTCCGCATCCGCCGCGGACTGCTGGCCACCCGCTCCGTGAGCATCGAGGAGCGCCATCTGCGCGGCCTCGAACTCGTCGAGCCCGTCCCGCTGCGCTGGGCCAAGGGCGCCAAGCTCAACGCCGTGGCCAGCGGCCTGGGCAACCAGGAGGACAACCGCAGGCGCCGCGGACTGACCCCGCCCACCCCGCGCGACGAGGCCATGCGGGTCGCCGCCCAGGCGCTGCCCACCGGCCCCGGGCTGATCGAGCGCAAGGGCCTCCTCCCGCACCCCAAGGCGGCCCTGCGGCGCCGGATCAACCGCGCCCTCATGTGGTCGGTCCTGATCGCGGCCGTCCCGGTGGGCCTGGGTCTGTGGCTGGGCCGGTGGCTCGTCATCACCGGCGTGATCACCGGTGTGGTGCTGGTGCCGGTCCTGGTGGCGTTCGCCTTCAGTGCCTACCGCAGCCTCGGCCACGGGCTGCGCGGCCGCTATCTGGCCGCGTGCTCCGGTGCGTTCGCCCGCCGCACCGTCGCCCTCCAGCGCGAGGGGATCATCGGCTGGAAGCTCTCCCGGACGCCCTTCCAGCGCCGGGCCGGGCTGATCACCCTCGGCGCCACCACCGCCGCGGGCGAAGGCGTCTACCACGTGCACGACCTGACCGAAGGCCAGGGAATCGCCCTCGCCGAGACCGCGGTACCGGGGCTGCTGGCCCCGTTCATCGAGAGAGCCCCCGACCGCGGCTGACCACCCCGAGACCAACTGGCGATCCCCCGAGAGGTGGAGGGGCGGACCGAAAGGCCGCCCCTCCACCTCTGAACCCCTCCACCTCTGAGCTCCGCCATCTCTGAAAAACTGAATACTGGGCGCATTATTTGCTCGAGATCCTTGTCGCCACCGGAATTCTCATGCACTCTGGTGAATTAGCGGTGGCCATTGCGCATTGCCCCTCGGATACGGGACCCCAAAGGGATGATAGGGGTCCATAGGGGGTTTGAAGGGGTTTCTGGTCGCCCTGCCCTGTGTAAAGCTGACGTACGGTCTTGGTGTTATGTCTGCGAGGGTAATGGGGCGCGCGATGGTGAGTGAGTCCGTGGATTTCACGCCCGAGCACACCGAAAAGGGGGGTACGAGCCCCGAAGGGGCGTCCCCGTGGCGTGACCGGCTCGCCGCGCTCCCCGAGGCCGAGCGCGCCGAGGCCCTCACCGCCTGGGTCGGCGAGATCGTCGAACAGGCCCTCAAGGACAAGGCGCCGGACGTCCTCGACCCCGAGCGTCCCTTCCTCGACCTGGGCTTCGACTCCCTCGCCACGGTCGATCTGCACGCCCGGCTGACCGCCGCCACCGGACTGCGGCTGCCGGTCACCCTCGCCTTCGACCACCCCACCCCCGCCGACCTCGCCCGCCATGTGCGGGCCGAACTGCTCGGTGCGGACGACGACTCCGACGCTTCCCCGACCGACGCCGGAATGGGCCCGACAGCCGCCGACGAGCCCATCGCCATTGTCGGAATGAGCTGCCGGTTCCCCGGTGAGGTCCGGTCCCCCGAAGAACTGTGGGAAATCGTCGCGGGCGGAAAGGACGTCATCTCCGAATTCCCGGTGAGCCGGGGCTGGGATCTCGCCGGACTTTACGACCCCGACCCGGATCGGCCGGGCAGCAGCTATACCCGCGAAGGCGGGTTCCTGCACGACGCCGATGAGTTCGACCCGGCGTTCTTCGGAATCTCCCCGCGCGAGGCGCTCGCGATGGATCCGCAGCAGCGGCTGCTGCTGGAGACCTCCTGGGAGGTCTTCGAACGCGCCGGTATCGACCCCGCGATCCTCCGGGGCGGCCGGACCGGTGTGTTCGTCGGCGCCGAGACCCAGGACTACGGCCCCCGGTTGCACGAGGCCGAGCAGGGCTTCGAGGGCTATCTGGTCACCGGCAACGCCGCCAGCGTCGCCTCCGGCCGGATCGCCTACACCTTCGGCTTCGAGGGCCCCACGGTCACCGTCGACACCGCCTGCTCCTCCTCCCTGGTGGCGCTCCATCTGGCCGTCCAGGCGCTGCGCGCGGGCGAGTGCAGCATGGCGCTCGCCGGTGGCGCGGCGGTCATGGCCAACCCCGGCTCGTTCATCGCCTTCAGCCGCCAGCGCGGCCTCGCCCCCGACGGCCGCTGCAAGCCGTTCGCCGCCGCGGCCGACGGCACCGCCTGGGGCGAGGGCGTCGGCATGCTGCTCGTCGAGCGGCTCTCGGAGGCCCGGAGGAACGGCCACCGGGTCCTCGCCGTCGTCCGCTCCACCGCCATCAACCAGGACGGTGCCAGCAACGGCCTCACCGCCCCCAGCGGCCCCGCCCAGCAGCGCGTCATCCGCCAGGCCCTCGCCAACGCCGGACTGACGGCCGGCGAGGTGGACACGGTCGAGGCCCACGGCACTGGGACGACACTGGGCGACCCCATCGAGGCCCAGGCGCTGCTCGCCACCTACGGCCGGGACCGCGAGGCGGACCGGCCGCTGTGGCTCGGCTCGCTCAAGTCCAACATCGGCCACACCCAGTCCGCGGCCGGTGTCGGCGGCATCATCAAGATGGTCATGGCGATGCGGCACGGGGTGCTGCCGCGGACGCTGCACGTGGACGAGCCGACCCCGCACGTCGACTGGACCGCCGGTGACATCGAGCTGCTGACCGAGGCGCGGCCCTGGCCGGAGAGCGACCGCCCGCGCCGCGCGGGCGTCTCGTCGTTCGGCATGAGCGGCACCAACGCGCACGCCATCATCGAGCAGCCGCCGGTCGAGGACCGTGACGGAGCGGACGGTCCTGATGGCGCGGACACCGCGCAGGGCACCGCCCTGCTGCCCTGGACCCTCTCCGCGAAGACCACCGACGCCCTCCAGGGCCAGGCCGAGCGGCTGCACGCGCTGCTGGAGGCCGACCCCGGCCTCGCCCTCACCGACATCGGCCACTCCCTGGCCACCACCCGCGCCACCTTCGAACAGCGCGCCGTGCTCCTCGCCGGTGACCGCGACGGCTTCCTCTCCGCCCTGCGCACCCTCGCCGACGGCGGCGACGGGCCGTCCGTCGTGCGCGGCGCCCCCGCCGCCGGAAAGCTCGCCCTGCTGTTCACCGGACAGGGCAGCCAGCGCCTCGGCATGGGCCGTGAGCTCTACGCGACCCACCCCGTCTTCGCCGAAGCGCTCGACGACGCCTGCTGGTACCTCGAGGAGCAGCTCGAACTCCCGCTCCTCGAGGTGCTCTTCGCCGAGGAGGGCAGCCCAGAGGCCGCCCTCCTGGACCGCACCGACTACACCCAGCCCGCCCTGTTCGCCATCGAGGTCGCGCTCTACCGCCTCCTCGAGTCCTGGGGGCTGCGCCCCGAACTGCTCGCCGGACACTCCATCGGCGAGCTCGCGGCCGCCCATGTGGCGGGTGTGCTGTCCCTGGAGGACGCCGCCGCCCTGGTCGCCGCCCGCGGCCGTCTGATGCAGGAGCTCGCCGAGGGTGGCGCGATGGTCGCGGTGCAGGCGTCGGAGGACGAGGTGCTGCCGCTGCTCGCCGGGCGCGAGGACCGGATCGGCATCGCCGCGGTCAACGGCCCCCACTCCGTCGTCGTCTCCGGCGCCGAGGAGGACGCGCTGGAGATCGCGGCGGCGTTCGAGGAGCGGGGCCGCAAGACCAAGCGGCTCACCGTCAGCCACGCGTTCCACTCCCCGCTGATGGACGGCATGCTCGCCGAATTCCGGCGCGTCGCCCAGGTGCTGGAGTACGCGCCGCCGCGCATCCCCGTCGTCTCCACCGTCACCGGGCGCGTCGCCACCGCCGAGGAGCTGTGCTCGCCCGAGTACTGGGTGCGCCACGTCCGCGAGGCCGTCCGCTTCCTCGACGGTGTGCACACCCTGGCCGACAAGGGCGCCACCACCTTCCTGGAGCTCGGCCCCGACGCCGTGCTCACCGCCATGGCCCAGGACTGTCTGCCCGACGCCGACGGCACCGCGTACGCCGCCGCGCTGCGCGGCGGGCGCCCCGAGGCGGAGACCCTGACGGCCGCTGTCGCGCTGGCGTACGTCCGGGGCAAGAAGGCCGACTGGGCCGCCCCGTACGCCACCACCGGCGCCCGCACGATCGACCTGCCCACCTACGCCTTCCAGCGCCAGCAGTACTGGCTCAACGCCCCGGCCCCGGCCGGACCGGCGGCCGAGGCCGGGGCGGGCTCGGCGGTGGACGGGCGGTTCTGGGATGTGGTGGAGCGCGGGGATGTGGCCGCGCTGGCGGCGGAGCTCGCGGTGGATCCGGGGGTTTCGCTGGGTGAGGCGCTGCCCGCGTTGTCGTCGTGGCGGCGGCAGGAGTCGGTGCGTTCGGCGGTGGACGGCTGGCGTTACCGGGTGTCGTGGAAGCCGGTGACGGAGCGGTCGGCGGCGGGGGTGCTGGGCGGCTGCTGGGTGGTTGTGGTGCCCGGCGGTGAGGCCGGGGGTGCGTGGCCCACGGGTGTGGTGCGGATGCTGGCCGGGCGTGGTGTGGATGTGCGCGTGGTCGAGTCGGACGCGGTGGACCGCGCCGGGGCGGCGGAGGAGCTGCGTACGGCGGTGGGCGACGCCTCGGTGACGGGTGTGGTGTCGCTTCTCGCGGTGGGCGAGGGCGAGCCCGGGTCGGGACTGTTGCGTACGGCCGCGTTGGTGCAGGCGTTGGGTGACGCGGGGGTGGGTGCGCCGTTGTGGGTGGCGACGCGGGGTGCGGTGTCGGTGGGGCGCTCGGATGGTGTGGTGAGCCCGGCGCAGGCGCTGGTGTGGGGGCTTGGCCGGGTGGCGGCGTTGGAGCTGCCGGAGCGGTGGGGCGGTCTGGTCGATCTGCCGGAGTCGGTGGATGAGCGTGCGCTGGGTCGTCTCGCGGGTGTGCTGGCCGGGGGCGGGGCCGGTGGCTCGGGCGAGGACCAGGTCGCGGTGCGCGCCTCGGGTGTCTTCGGCCGCCGGCTGGTGCGGGCGGTCGGGTCCCGGACGTCGGGGGACGAGGGCTGGCGGGCCTCGGGTTCGGTGCTGGTGACGGGTGGTACGGGGGCGCTGGGTGCGCATGTGGCCCGTTGGCTGGTGGCGAACGGTGCCGAGCATGTGGTGCTCACCAGCCGTCGTGGGCTGGAGGCCCCGGGTGCGGCCGAGTTGCGGGATGAGCTGGCGGCTTCGGGTGCTCGGGTGACGGTGGCCGCGTGTGATGTGGCGGACCGGGACGCGCTCGCGGAGCTGCTGGCCGGGCTTCCGGCGGAGCTTCCGCTGACCGCCGTCTTCCATGCGGCCGGTGTGCTCGACGACGGCGTACTGGACTCGCTCACGCCCGAGCGGTTCGCCTCGGTGCTCCGGGCGAAGGCCGACGCCGCGCTGCATCTGGACGAGCTGACGCGCGATCTGGACCTTTCGGCGTTCGTCCTCTTCTCCTCCATCACCGGGTCGGTTGGCGCCGCTGGACAGGGCAACTACGCGGCGGCCAACGCCTACTTGGACGCGCTGGCCGAGTGGCGCCGCGCCCAGGGGCTGCCCGCCACCTCGATCGCCTGGGGCCCGTGGGCGGACTCCGGCATGGCCGGTGACGACGCCATGGAGCGGCGGATGCGCCGCGAGGGCATGCCGCCGATGGCGCCCGAGTCGGCCGTCGCCGCGCTGCGGCAGGCGCTGGATCTCGATGACACCGCCGTGACGGTCGCGGACATCGACTGGGAGAACCTCACCCGCACCCTCACCGCCGTACGGCCGAGCCCGCTGATCGCCGCGCTCGCGGCGGAGGCCGGGCCGGGCGCCGCGACCGGCGCCGAGGCTGGAAAGGTCGTCACCGACGCCGACTCCGCCTCCCCCCTCGGCGAGCGCCTGAATGGCCTGCCGAAGGCCGAACAAGACCGTGCGCTGCTGGAGTTGGTGCGTACGCAGGTGGCGTCGGTGCTGGGGCACGGCGGGGCCGAGGCGGTCGAGGCCGGGCGCGCCTTCAAGGAGCTGGGCTTCGACTCGCTGGCCGCGATCGAGCTCCGCAACCGGCTGAACGCGGCGACGGGCCTGCGCCTGGCCGCCACGCTCATCTACGACTACCCGAACGCCACCGCCCTGGCCGACCATCTGCGGACGGAGCTGGTGGGTTCGGACGCTGTGGCGGCGGGTGGCGTGGTGGCGCCTACGGTCGCGGTGGCCGACGATCCGATCGCGATCGTGGCGATGAGCTGCCGTTTCCCGGGCGGGGTGCGGTCGCCGGAGGAGCTGTGGGCGCTGCTGACGGCGGGTGGGGACGCGATCGCGGAGTTCCCCTCGGACCGTGGCTGGGATCTGGCGGGGCTGTACGACCCGGACCCGGACCGTCAGGGCACGTCGTACACGCGTGAAGGTGGCTTCCTCTACGACGCCGGGGACTTCGACGCGTCGTTCTTCGGCATTTCGCCGCGCGAGGCGCTGGCGATGGACCCGCAGCAGCGGTTGCTGCTGGAGACGTCGTGGGAGGCGTTCGAGCGGGCCGGGATCGACCCGGCCACGCTGCGCGGCAGCCGTACCGGCGTCTTCGCGGGCACCAACGGCCAGGACTACGCCGGGCTCGTCTCCACCCCGCCCGAGGGCCTGGAGGGCCATCTGGGCACGGGCAACGCGGCGAGCGTGGTGTCCGGGCGGGTCGCCTACACCTTCGGTCTCGAAGGCCCGGCGGTCACGGTGGACACGGCGTGTTCTTCGTCGCTTGTGGCCCTGCACATGGCCGTTCAGGCGCTGCGGCAGGGCGAGTGCACGATGGCGCTCGCGGGTGGCGTCACGGTGATGTCCACGCCGGAGGCGTTCGTCGACTTCAGCCGTCAGCGCGGACTCGCGGAGGACGGCCGGATCAAGGCGTTCGCGGCCGGTGCGGATGGCACCGGCTGGGGCGAGGGCGTCGGCATGCTGCTGGTCGAGCGGCTGTCGGACGCGGAGAAGAACGGCCACCCGGTGCTGGCCATCGTGCGGGGCAGCGCGATCAACCAGGATGGTGCGAGCAATGGCCTGACCGCGCCGAACGGTCCCTCGCAGCAGCGGGTGATCCGGCAGGCGCTGGCCGGTGCGGGGCTGTCGGCCGGGGATGTGGACGCGGTCGAGGCGCACGGTACGGGTACGACGTTGGGTGACCCGATCGAGGCGCAGGCGCTGCTGGCCACGTACGGGCAGGAGCGCGCCCCGGAGCAGCCGCTGTGGCTGGGGTCCATCAAGTCCAACATCGGTCATACGCAGGCGGCGGCCGGTGTCGCGGGCATCATCAAGATGGTGCTGGCGATGCGGCACGGTGTGCTGCCGCAGACGTTGCACGTGGACGCGCCGTCGCCTCATGTGGATTGGTCGGCGGGGGCTGTCTCGCTGCTGACCGAGCAGGTGGAGTGGCCGGAGACGGGCCGTCCGCGCCGCGCGGGTGTGTCGTCCTTCGGGCTCAGCGGCACCAACGCGCACACCATCATTGAGCAGGCCCCGGCCGTTCCGGCCCTTCCGGCCGAGCGGCTCGAGGCGCGTCACCTGACCGTGCTGCCGTGGCTGCTGTCGGCGAAGGACGGGCAGGCGCTGCACGCCCAGGCCGCACAGCTGGCCACCCATCTCCGCACCCACCCCGAGCTGAGCGCGACCGACCTCGCCTTCTCGCTCGCCACCAGCCGCGCCGCGCTCGAACAGCGCGCTGCCCTCGTCACCACGGACCGCGAGACGTTCCTGGCGGGCCTGGACGCGGTGGCCCGGGGCGAGTCCGTCCCGGATGTGGTCGAGGGGACGGTCGCGGAAGGCAAGGTGGCGTTCCTGTTCACGGGGCAGGGGAGTCAGCGGCTCGGTATGGGGCGTGAGCTCTACGACGCCTTCCCGGTGTTCGCGGATGCGCTGGATGAGGTGTGTGCGCATCTGGATCTGCGTCTTGAGCGGCCGCTGCGGGATGTGCTGTTCGGGGATGACGCGGCGGTACTGGATCAGACGGGGTTCACTCAGCCCGCGCTGTTCGCGGTTGAGGTGGCGCTGTTCCGGCTGGTGGAGGCGTGGGGGCTGACGCCGGACTTCCTCTCCGGGCATTCGATCGGTGAGCTGGCCGCCGCGCATGTGGCGGGTGTGCTGTCTTTGGCGGATGCGGCGAAGCTGGTGGCCGCCCGTGGGCGATTGATGCAGGAGTTGCCTGCCGGTGGCGCGATGATCGCTGTCCAGGCGTCGGAGGACGAGGTGGCGCCGCTGCTGACCGAGCGCGTCTCGATCGCCGCGCTCAACGGGCCGTCGTCTGTCGTCATCGCGGGTGATGAGGACGTGGCGCTGGAGATCGCGTCCGGTTTCGAGGCGCAGGGTCGTAAGACCAAGCGCCTCACGGTGAGCCACGCGTTCCACTCGCCGCACATGGACGGCATGTTGGAGGCGTTCCGCGAGGTCGCGGAGGGGCTGTCGTACGAGACCCCGCGCATCCCGATCGTCTCCAACCTCACCGGTGGCGTGGTGTCCGCCGAGGAGATCACCAGCCCGGACTTCTGGGTGCGCCATGTCCGTGAGGCCGTGCGCTTCCTCGACGGTGTGCGGACGCTGGAGGCGGAGGGTGTGACGACCTTCGTCGAGCTCGGCCCGGATGGCGTTCTCTCCGCGATGGCGCAGGAGTGTGTGACCGGCGAGGACGCCGCGTTCGCCGCCACGCTGCGGAAGGGCCGTGCCGAGGCCGAGTCGGTGACCGCCGCACTCGCCCTGCTGCATGTCCGGGGCCGGTCCCCGGACTGGGGCGGCTACTTCGAGGGCACCGGGGCCCGGCGGGTCGAGCTGCCGACCTACGCCTTCCAGCGCACCCGGTACTGGTGGGAGGAGGCCCCGGCGGCGTCGGAGGTCGCACCGGGCGGTGCCGTCGACGGGCGGTTCTGGGATGTGGTGGAGCGCGGGGATGTGGCCGCGCTGGCGGCGGAGCTCGCGGTGGATCCGGGGCTTTCGCTGGGTGAGGTGTTGCCCGCGTTGTCGTCGTGGCGGCGGCAGGAGTCGGTGCGTTCGGCGGTGGACGGCTGGCGTTACCGGGTGTCGTGGAAGCCGGTGACGGAGCGGTTGGCCACCGGGGTGCTGGGTGGCTGCTGGCTGGTGGTCGTCCCGGCGGACGAGGCCGAGGGCGCCTGGGCCACGGGTGTGGTGCGGATGCTGGCCGGGCGTGGTGTGGATGTGCGCGTGGTCGAGTCGAACGCGGTGGACCGCGCCGGACTGGCGGAGGAGCTGCGTACGACGGTCGTGGGCGGTTCGGTGGCGGGGGTGTTCTCCCTGCTGGCGGTGGAGTCCGCGTCGGGGCTGTCGCGTACGGCCGCGTTGGTGCAGGCGCTGGGTGACGCAGGTGTCGGCGCGCCGTTGTGGGTGGCGACGCGGGGTGCGGTGTCGGTGGGGCGTTCCGATGGTGTGGTGAGCCCGGCGCAGGCGCTGGTGTGGGGGCTTGGCCGGGTGGCGGCGTTGGAGCTGCCGGAGCGGTGGGGCGGTCTGGTCGACCTCCCGGAGACGGCCGACGAGCGTGCGCTGGGACGGTTGGCCGGTGTGCTGGCCGGGGTCGGAGTCGGGGCCGGGGCCGGTGGCTCGGGCGAGGACCAGGTCGCGGTGCGCGCCTCGGGCGTCTTCGGCCGCCGGCTGACGGAGGCTTCCGGGACCCGGACGTCGGGCGACGAGGGCTGGCGGGCGTCCGGTTCGGTGCTGGTGACGGGCGGTACGGGCGCGCTGGGCGCGCATGTGGCGCGCTGGCTGCTGGAGAACGGCGCCGAGCATGTCGTGCTCACCAGCCGCCGTGGGCTCGACGCCCCGGGCGCGGTGGAGCTGCGGGATGAGCTGGCGGCTTCGGGCGCTCGGGTGACGGTGGCCGCGTGTGATGTGGCGGATCGGGACGCGCTCGCCGAGCTGCTGGCGTCCATACCGGCCGAACTCCCGCTGACCGCAGTCGTCCACGCGGCCGGTGTGCTGGACGACGGCCTGGTGGACACACTGGACGCCGAGCGCCTGGAGCGGGTGGTGCGCGCCAAGGCCACCTCCGCGCAGAACCTCCATGAACTCACCCGCGACCTGGACCTTTCGGCGTTCGTTCTCTTCTCCTCGCTCGCCGGGTCGGTGGGCGCGGCCGGACAGGGCAACTACGCGGCGGCCAACGCCTACTTGGACGCGCTGGCCGAGCTGCGCCGCGCCCAGGGCTTGCCCGCCACCTCGATCGCCTGGGGCCCGTGGGCCGAGGGCGGCATGGCCGGCGACGAGGCGCTGGAGCGGCGGCTGCGCCGCGACGGAGTGCCGCCGATGGCACCCGAGTCGGCGCTCACCGCGCTGCGGCAGGCGCTGGACCTCGATGACACCGCCGTGACGGTCGCGGACCTCGACTGGGACCGGTTCCTCGCCGAGTTCACCGCCGTACGGCCGAGCGCGCTGTTCGGCGAGGTGCGGGCCGCGCGTCCGGCGCCGGCCGCCGAGGGCGCGCCGCGCCCGGCCGCCACCGCCGGGACCGGCACCGGCACACTCACGGAGCGGCTGTCGGGGCTGACGGAGAACGAGCGCGCACAGACGCTGCTGGAGCTGGTGCGTACGCAGGTGGCGTCGGTGCTGGGGCACGGCGGGGCCGAGGCGGTGGAGGCCGGGCGCGCCTTCAAGGAGCTGGGCTTCGACTCGCTCACCGCCGTCGAGCTCCGCAACCGGCTCAACGCGGCGACCGGCCTGCGGCTGCCCGCCACGCTCATCTACGACTACCCGAACGCGACCGCCCTCGCCGGCCATCTGCGCGCTGAACTGCTGGGCGCGGACGCCGTGGCGGCGGGTGGCGTGGTGGCGCCTACGGTCGCGGTGGCGGACGATCCGATCGCGATCGTGGCGATGAGCTGCCGTTTCCCGGGCGGGGTGCGCTCGCCGGAGGAGCTGTGGCAGCTGCTGACAGCCGGTGGGGACGCCATCGCGGAGTTCCCGTCGGACCGTGGCTGGGATCTGGCGGGGCTGTACGACCCGGACCCGGACCGTCAGGGCACGTCGTACGCCCGTGAGGGCGGTTTCCTCTACGACGCCGGGGACTTCGACGCCTCGTTCTTCGGGATCTCGCCGCGTGAGGCGCTCGCGATGGACCCGCAGCAGCGGTTGCTGCTGGAGACCTCATGGGAGGCTTTCGAGCGGGCGGGCATCGACCCGGGGGCGCTGCGCGGTCAGCGGATCGGCGTCTTCGCGGGGACCAACGGCCAGGACTATCTGTCGCTGCTGATGCAGGCGCCCGAGGGCCTGGAGGGCCATCTGGGCACGGGCAACGCGGCGAGCGTGGTGTCCGGGCGGGTGGCGTACACCTTCGGTCTCGAAGGCCCGGCCGTCACGGTCGACACGGCCTGCTCCTCGTCTCTGGTGGCACTGCATCTCGCGGTGCAGGCGCTGCGGCAGGGCGAGTGCACGATGGCGCTCGCGGGTGGCGTCACGGTGATGTCCACCCCCGAGAACTTCATCGACTTCAGCCGTCAGCGCGGACTGGCCGCCGATGGCCGGATCAAGGCGTTCGCGGCCGGTGCGGATGGCACGGGCTGGGGCGAGGGCGCGGGCATGCTGCTCGTGGAGCGGCTCTCGGACGCGCGGCGCGACGGCCATCCGGTGCTGGCGGTCGTACGCGGCAGCGCGATCAACCAGGACGGCGCGTCCAATGGCCTGACGGCGCCGAACGGGCCGTCCCAGCAGCGCGTCATCCGGCAGGCGCTGACCAGCGCCGGGCTGACGACCGGCGATGTCGATGTCGTCGAGGCGCATGGCACGGGTACGACGCTGGGTGACCCGATCGAGGCGCAGGCGCTGCTGGCCACGTACGGGCAGCAGCGGGAGGCCGACCGGCCGTTGTGGCTGGGGTCCATCAAGTCCAACATCGGTCATACGCAGGCCGCCGCAGGTGTCGCGGGCATCATCAAGATGGTGCTGGCGATGCGGCACGGTGTGCTGCCGCAGACGTTGCACGTGGACGCGCCGTCGCCGCATGTGGATTGGACGGCGGGCACTGTTTCGCTGTTGACGGAGCAGGTGGAGTGGCCGGAGACCGGCCGTCCGCGCCGCGCCGGTGTGTCGTCGTTCGGCATCAGTGGCACCAACGCGCACACCATCATCGAGCAGGCACCGGAGGTCGACCCACCGGCCGAGGCGCCTGAGCGGAACGGCCACGGCCTCGGCGGTCTTCTGCCGTTCGTCCTGTCGGCCAAGAACGCCGAAGCGCTGCGGGAGCAGGCCGCGCGGCTGCACACCCACATCGCGTCACGGCCGGAGTCGGTGCCGCTCGACGTCGCCCATGCCCTGGCCGTCGGCCGCGCCGCCCTGGAGCGGCGTGCGGTGCTGACCGTCGGGGACCGGGACGAACTGCTGCGGACACTCGACGCGCTGGCCCGGGGCGAGTCCGCCTCGAATGTGGTCGAGGGGACGGTCGCTGAGGGCAAGGTGGCGTTCCTGTTCACGGGACAGGGGAGTCAGCGGCTGGGGATGGGGCGTGAGCTGTACGACGCCTTCCCGGTGTTCGCGGATGCGCTGGATGAGGTGTGTGCGCATCTGGATCTGTACCTCGAGCGGCCGCTGCGGGATGTGCTGTTCGGGGATGACTCGGCGGTACTGGATCAGACGGGGTTCACTCAGCCCGCGTTGTTCGCGGTCGAGGTGGCGCTGTTCCGGCTGGTTGAGGCGTGGGGTCTCAAGGCGGACTTCCTCTCCGGGCATTCGATCGGTGAGCTGGCCGCCGCGCATGTGGCGGGGGTGCTCTCGCTCGCCGACGCCGCGAAGCTGGTGGCCGCCCGTGGCCGTCTGATGCAGGAGTTGCCTGCCGGTGGCGCGATGATCGCCGTCCAGGCGACCGAGGACGAGGTGGCGCCGCTGCTGACCGAGCGGGTGTCGATAGCCGCCCTCAACGGCCCGGCCTCCGTCGTCATCGCGGGCGACGAGGACGTGGCGACGGAGATCGCGGCGGACTTCGAGGCGCAGGGCCGTAAGACCAAGCGGCTCACGGTCAGCCACGCATTCCACTCGCCGCGCATGGACGGGATGCTGGAGGCGTTCCGCGAGGTGGCGCAGGGGCTCTCGTACGAGGCCCCGCGTATCCCGATCGTCTCCAACCTCACCGGCCACGTGGTGTCCGCCGAGGAGATCACCAGCCCCGACTTCTGGGTCCGCCACGTCCGCGAGGCGGTCCGCTTCCTCGACGGCATCCGTACCCTCGCGGCCCAGGGCGTCACCACCTACCTCGAACTCGGCCCCGACGGCGTCCTCTCCGCGATGGCGCAGGAGTGCGTGACAGGCGGCGAGGACGCCGCGTTCGCCGCCGCGCTGCGCAAGGACCGTCCCGAGGCCGAGGCGCTGCTCTCGGCCGTCGCACGGGCGCATGTCCGTGGTGTGACGCCGGACTGGGCGGCCGTGTTCGCCGGTGCGGGCGCCGCCCCCGTGGACCCGGCCGAGCTGCCCACCTACGCCTTCCAGCGGCAGCGCTACTGGCCCAGCGCCGCCGCCCTCGCGGCGGGCGACCCCGAGTCGATCGGGCTGGGCGACATCGACCATCCGCTCCTCGGCGCCGCCGTCGCGCTCGCGGACGCCGATGGACTTCTGCTCACCGGGGTGCTCTCCACCCGTACCCACCCCTGGCTGGCCGACCACGCGGTCATGGACACCGTGCTGCTGCCCGGCACCGCCTTCGTGGAGCTGGCGAGCACGGCGGGCGCCCAGGTCGGCTGTGAGCGGCTGGACGAACTGACCCTCGAAGCCCCGCTCGTGCTGCCCGAGCACACCGGGGTGCGGGTGCAGCTCGTCGTGGACGGGCCGGACGAGTCCGGCCGCCGTTCCTTCAGCCTGCACTCGCGTCGTCAGGACGCGCTCGGCACCGAGCCGTGGACGCGCCACGCCACCGGTGTGCTCGCCCCCGGCGCCCGGATGCCCGAGTCCGATCACCCCGATGAGCTGGCCGTATGGCCGCCCCAGGGCGCGACGCCGATCGCGGTCGAGGGGCTGTACGAGGAGCTGGCCGGGGCGGGCCTCGGCTACGGGCCGGTGTTCCAGGGGCTCAAGGGCGCCTGGCGGCTCGGCGAGAGCCTCTACGCCGAGGTGGGCTTCCCCGAGGACGCGCCGCTGACGTCCGGCGCCGAGGCCGAGCGGTTCGGGCTGCACCCGGCCCTGCTCGACGCCGCGCTGCACGTCATCGGCCTCGACAGCGCCGACCGCGAGTCGGCGCCGGCCGAGGGCGCGCTGCTGCCGTTCGCGTGGAACGGCGTCCAGCTGCACGCGGCCGGGGCCGGTGCGCTCCGGGTGCGGCTGTCCGAGCGGTCCTCGAACGCGGTCTCGCTGCTGGTGGCCGACGGCACGGGCCGTCCGGTGGCCACGGTCGAGTCCGTGGCGCTGCGGGTGGCCTCGGCCGACCAGGTGCGCGCGGCGCGCGGCGGGCCGCACGAGTCGCTGTTCCGGCTGGACTGGACGGCGGTTCCGGCGCCCGCGACCGGCGCGGTCACGGGCGACTGGGCGGTGCTCGGCGCGGACACCGCCGAACTGGCCGCGCTGGAGGGCGCGTTCGGGCCCGGGGTCCGGCTCGCCGCGTACCGCGATCTGGCGGCGCTGCGCACGGCCGTGGAGTCCGGGGCACCCGGGCCCGACACCGTCCTGCTGAGCGCTATCGGTGGCGACGGCGACGCGCCGGCTGTGCACGAGGCAACCCAGAGTGTGCTTGCCCTGCTCCAGGAGTGGTCGGCCGATGAGCGGTTCGCCGGGGCGCGGCTGGTGCTGCTGACCCGGGGCGCGGTGGAGACCGAGCCGGGCGCGGGCGTGGCGGATCTGCCGTACGCCGCCGTGCGCGGTCTGTTCCGCTCCGCGCAGTCGGAGAACCCGGGGCGTCTGGTGCTGCTGGACGTGGACGGCGAGGAGGGCTCGTACCGTACGGTGCCCGCCGCGCTCGGAGTGGACGAGGCGGAGCTGGCGCTGCGCGCGGGCGTGGCGCTCGCACCACGGCTGGCCCGGGTGCCGGTCGCGGACGACACGAACACCGAAGACACCGACGCGGAAACCGTCACCATCCCGTCGTACGACCCCAACGGCACCGTACTGATCACCGGCGCCACCGGAACCCTCGGCGGCCTCTTCGCCCGCCACCTCGTCTCCACCCACGGCGTACGCCACCTGCTGCTGGTCAGCCGCCGTGGCGCCGACGCCGAGGGCGCCGAGGAGCTGGGCGCCGAGCTCACGGCGGCCGGTGCCGCCGTCACCTGGGCGGCCTGCGATGTGGCCGACCGCGACGCGCTCGCCGCGACCCTGGCCGCCATCCCGGCCGAGCATCCGCTGACCGCCGTGGTGCACACGGCGGGCGTCCTGGACGACGGCATCCTCGGCTCGCTGACGCCCGAGCGGGTAGCGCGGGTGCTGCGCCCCAAGGTGGACGCGGCGCTGAACCTGCACGAGCTGACCCGCGACCACGAGCTGTCCGCGTTCGTGCTGTTCTCAGGTGCCGCCGCCGTGTTCGGCGCGCCCGGACAGGCGAGCTACGCCGCCGCCAACTCCTTCCTGGAGGCGCTCGCCCAGCACCGCGTCGCCCAGGGGCTCCCGGCCACCGCGCTGGCCTGGGGCCTGTGGGCCGGTGCGGGCATGGGCAGCGGGCTGGACGAGGTGGACCTGCGGCGCATCGCGCGCGGCGGGGTCGCCCCGATCGCCGCCGACGAGGGGCTCGCGCTCTTCGACGCGGCCCGCGCCGACGGTGCCGCCGTGCTGTTCCCGATGCGGCTCGACTACGCGGGGCTGCGCACCGAGGCCACGGCGACCGGAACCGTACCGGCGCTGTTCCGGGGCCTGGTGCGGACCCCGGTCCGGCGGGCCGCCGCCACGGCCGCCACCGCCGACGGCTCCTCGCTCGCCCAGCGCCTCGCCGGGCTCACCCGGCCCGAACAGGACCGTGAGCTGCTGGAGTTGGTGTGCGGCCGGGTCGCCGCGGTGCTCGGTTACGCGGGCCCGGACGCCGTCGAGGCCGGGCGGGCGTTCAAGGAGCTGGGCTTCGACTCGCTCACCGCCGTCGAACTCCGCAACGACCTCAAGACCGTCACCGGGCTGCGGCTCCCGGCGACGCTCGTCTTCGACTACCCGACCCCCACCGCCCTCGCCGGCCATCTGCGCGAGGAGCTGCTGGGCGCCGAGGAGACCACCGCGCCGCTCGTTCCCGTACGGACGGTGGCGGCCCCCGCGCTCGACGACGACCCGATCGTCATCGTCGGCATGAGCTGCCGCTACCCCGGCGGGGTGCGCACCCCGGAGGAGCTGTGGGAGCTCGTCGCCACCGGTGGCGACGGCATCTCCGGCTTCCCCGTGGACCGTGGCTGGGACCTCGACGGCCTCTACCACCCGGACCCCGACCACGCGGGCACCTCGTACACCCGCGAGGGCGGCTTCCTGCACGACGCGGCCGACTTCGACCCGGACTTCTTCGGGATCTCGCCGCGTGAGGCGATCGCGATGGACCCGCAGCAGCGGCTGCTGCTGGAGACCTCGTGGGAGGCGTTCGAGCGCGCGGGCATCGACCCGATGAGTGTGCGCGGCAGCCGTGTCGGCGTCTTCGCGGGCGTCATGTACCACGACTACGTGACCGGCCTCGACGGCATCCCCGAGGGTGTCGAGGGCTACATCGGCACCGGCAACGCGGGCTCCATCGCCTCCGGCCGGGTGGCGTACACCTTCGGTCTCGAAGGCCCGGCGGTCACCGTGGACACGGCGTGCTCGTCGTCGCTGGTGGCGCTGCACTGGGCGATCCAGGCGCTGCGCGCGGGCGAGTGCACGATGGCGCTGGCGGGTGGTGTGGCGGTCATGGCCACGCCCGAGACGTTCATCGACTTCAGCCGTCAGCGCGGCCTGGCCACGGACGGCCGCTGCAAGTCGTTCGCGGCTGGTGCGGATGGCACGGGCTGGGCCGAGGGCGCGGGCATGCTGCTCGTGGAGCGGTTGTCGGACGCGCGGCGCAACGGCCACCCGGTGCTCGCGGTGGTCCGGGGCTCGGCCATCAACCAGGACGGTGCGTCGAACGGCCTGACGGCTCCCAACGGCCCGTCCCAGCAGCGCGTCATCCGGCAGGCGCTGGCCACCGCCGGGCTGGCGGCCGGTGAGGTGGATGTCGTCGAGGCGCATGGCACGGGTACGACGCTGGGTGACCCGATCGAGGCGCAGGCGCTGCTGGCCACGTATGGGCAGGAGCGGGATGGGGACCGGCCGTTGTGGCTGGGGTCCATCAAGTCCAACATCGGGCACACGCAGGCCGCCGCCGGTGTCGCGGGCATCATCAAGATGGTGATGGCCATGCGGCACGGTGTGCTGCCGCGGACACTCCACGTGGACGCGCCCTCGCCGAACGTCGACTGGGAGGACGGCGCGGTCTCGCTGCTGACCGAGCCGATGGAGTGGCCGGAGACCGGCCGTCCGCGCCGCGCCGGTGTGTCGTCGTTCGGCATCAGCGGCACCAACGCGCACACCATCATCGAGCAGCCGCCGGCCGCCGAGTACCGCGAGGACGCGGCGGCGCGGCCGTCCGCGGTACCGCCGGTGCTGCCGTGGCCGCTGTCGGCCGTGGGCGGCGACGCGCTGCGCGACCAGGCCCGCCGCCTGCGCGACCGGCTGCGCGCCGCCGACCAGGACGTGGACCTGGCCGCCATCGGCTACACCCTCGCCGCCGGGCGCACCGCCTTCGAGGACCGCGCGGTGCTGGTGGCCGACGGCCGCGACGGCTTCCTGCGCGCCCTGGAGGCGCTGGCCTCCGGCGAACCGGCCACGGGCCTGGTGCAGGGCTCGCCGGTGGCCGGGAAGCTGGCCTTCCTGTTCACCGGGCAGGGCAGCCAGCGGCTGGGGATGGGGCGTGAGCTCTACGACGCCTACCCGGTGTTCGCGGAGGCGTTCGACGCGGTGTGCGATGAGCTGGACGCGCATCTCGAACAGCCGCTGAAGACCGTGGTGTTCGGGGATGACGCCGATGCGCTGGATCAGACGGGGTTCACCCAGCCTGCGTTGTTCGCGGTCGAGGTGGCGTTGTTCCGGCTGGTTTCGGAGGCGTGGGGGCTGCGGCCCGACTTCCTCTCCGGGCACTCGATCGGCGAGCTGGCCGCCGCGCATGTGGCGGGTGTGCTCTCGCTCGCGGACGCGGCGAAGTTGGTTGCCGCGCGTGGGCGTTTGATGCAGGAGCTGCCTGCGGGCGGCGCGATGATCGCGGTGCAGGCGTCCGAGGACGAAGTGGCGCCGCTGCTCACCGAGCGCGTGTCCATCGCCGCGCTCAACGGGCCCACCTCCGTCGTCATCGCTGGCGACGAGGACGCGGCACTGCGGATCGCCGCCGGTTTCGAGGCGCAGGGCCGTAAGACCAAGCGCCTCACGGTCAGCCACGCGTTCCACTCCCCGCGCATGGACGGCATGTTGGACGCCTTCCGCGAGGTGGCGCAGAGCCTGTCGTACGAGGCCCCGCGCATCCCGATCGTCTCCAACCTCACCGGCGCGATCGTCTCCGCCGAGGAGATCACGACCCCCGACTTCTGGGTCCGCCACGTCCGCGAAGCCGTCCGCTTCCTCGACGGCGTCCGGACGTTGGAAGCCCAGGGCGTCACCACGTACCTCGAGCTGGGTCCCGACGGCGTGCTCTCCGCCATGGGCCAGGACTGCCTCACCGAAGGCGACACGGCGGGCTTCGTCGCCGCCCTGCGCGGTGGCCGGCCCGAGGCCGAGGCCGTCGTCACCGCCCTCGCCGCCCTGCACACCCGGGGGCTCGCCCCGGACTGGGAGGCGTTCTACGCCGGAACCGGCGCGCGGCGCGTGGAGCTGCCGACGTACGCCTTCCAGCGGCGGCGCTACTGGCTGGACGTGCGGACGGCCACCGCCACCCCCGAGGCCACGGCTCAGAACGCGGTCGACGCCCGCTTCTGGGAGGCCGTCGAGCGCGCGGACCTGGCCTCGCTCGCCGAGACCCTGAACCTCGGCACCGAGGACAACGGCGCGCTGGAGGCCCTGCTGCCCTCGCTGTCGTCGTGGCGGCGGCAGCAGTCGGAGCGTTCGACGGTGGACGGCTGGCGCTATCGCGTGTCGTGGAAGCCGGTCACCGACCGTTCCGCGGCGTCCCTGAGCGGCGGCTGGCTCGTGGTGGTACCGGCCGAGGCGGCCGAGGACGCCTGGGTCGCCGGTGCCGTACGGATGCTGAACGACCGTGGCCTCGACGTACGCCGCGTCGAGCTCACCGCCGACGACGACCGCGCCACGATGGCCGAACGGCTGGCCGGGGCCATCGGCGAAGCGCCCGTGACCGGCGGTGTGCTCTCCCTGCTGGCCTTCACGGACAGCCATGGCGACGGCGACGGGCTGCTGCGGACGGCCGCGCTGACGCAGGCCCTGGGCGACGCGGGCATCGGCGCGCCGCTGTGGGTGGCCACGCGGGGCGCGGTGGCCGTGGGCCGTTCGGACGGAACGGTCAGCCCCGCGCAGTCGCGACTGTGGGGCCTGGGCCGGGTGGCCGCGCTGGAGGTGCCCGAGCGCTGGGGCGGTCTGGTCGACCTCCCGGAGACGGCCGACGAGCGTGCGCTGGGACGGCTCGCGGAGGTGCTGGCCGGTGCCGGTGGCGAGGACCAGGTGGCGGTGCGGGCGTCGGGCGTGTTCGGACGCCGCCTCGTCCGGGCCTCCGTGCCCGTGCCCGCGTCCGACGGTGGCTCCTGGACGCCGGGCGCCGGTACGACCCTGGTCACCGGCGGTACGGGCGCGCTGGGCGCGCAGGTGGCCCGCTGGCTGGTCGCGGGCGGCGCCGAGCATGTGCTGCTCACCAGCCGCCGTGGCCTCGACGCCCCCGGCGCCGCCGAGCTCCGCGATGAACTCGCCGCATCCGGCGCCCGGATCACGGTCGCCGCGTGCGATGTGGCCGACCGCGCCCAGGTCGAGGCGCTCCTCGCCGACATTCCGGCCGAGCTGCCGCTGACCGGTGTGGTGCACACGGCCGGAGTGCTGGACGACGGCGTACTGGACTCGCTCACCCCCGAGCGCTTCACCGGCGTCCTGCGCGCCAAGGCGGCCGCCGCGGCCCATCTCGACGAGCTGACGCGCGATCGGGAGCTGTCGGCCTTCGTTCTGTTCTCCTCGATCAGTGGCACGTTCGGCGCCGCCGGACAGGGCAACTACGCGGCCGCCAACGCCTACGTGGACGCGCTCGCCGAACGGCGCCGCGCCCAGGGCCTGCCCGCCACCTCGATCGCCTGGGGCCCGTGGGCCGAGGGCGGGATGGCCACGGACGGGGCGCTGGAGCAGCGTCTGCGGCGCGGCGGACTGCCGCCGATGGACGCCGAGTTGGCGATCGGCGCGCTCCAGCGGGCGCTCGACCTCGACGACACGGTGGTCACGGTCGCGGACATCGACTGGGACCGGTTCGCACCGGACTTCACCGCCGCACGGCCCAGCCGACTGCTCGCGGACCTCCCGGAGATCCGCGCGGCGGCGGAGGACACCGCCACCGAGCCCACGGCCGACGGCTCCTCGCTGGCCGCCCGGCTGGCCGGGCTGGGCGAGGCGGAGCGGGACCGGCTGCTGCTGGACCTGGTCCGTACGCAGGTGGCCGCGGTGCTCGGACACGACGGCTCGGAGTCCATCGGCGCCGACCGGGCCTTCGGCGAGCTGGGCTTCGACTCGCTGACCGCCGTCGAGCTGCGCAACCGGCTCGGTGCCGCCAGCGGTGTCCGGCTGCCCGCGACCCTGGTCTTCGACTACCCGACGGCCTCCGCCCTCGCGGGCTATCTGCGCGGCGAACTCATCGGGACCAGCACCGACGCCGATGCCTCCCGCCCGGCTTCGGTGACGGCCGCTGCCGATGACGACCCGATCGCCATCGTCGCCATGAGCTGCCGCTTCCCGGGAGGGGTGCGGTCGCCCGAGGAGCTGTGGCAGCTGCTCACCGCGGGCGGGGACGCCATCGCCGAGTTCCCGGCCGACCGCGGCTGGGACCTGGACGCGCTCTACGACCCGGACCCGGACACGCGCGGCACGTTCTACGCACGCGAGGGTGGATTCCTCTACGACGCGGGCCACTTCGATGCCGCGTTCTTCGGGATCTCGCCGCGTGAGGCGCTGGCCATGGACCCGCAGCAGCGGCTGCTGCTGGAGACCTCGTGGGAGGCGTTCGAGCGCGCGGGCATCGACCCGGCGACGCTGCGTGGCACCTCCGCCGGGGTGTTCGTCGGCTCCAACGGGCAGGACTACGACGCCTCGCTGCACACCGTCCCCGAGGGCGTCGAGGGCTACCTGGGCACGGGCAACGCGGCCAGCGTGGTCTCCGGCCGGCTCGCCTACACCTTCGGCCTGGAGGGCCCGGCGGTCACGGTCGACACGGCCTGCTCGTCGTCGCTGGTGGCGCTGCACTGGGCGATCCAGGCGCTGCGCCAGGGCGAGTGCTCGCTCGCGCTCGCGGGCGGTGTGACGGTCATGTCGAGCCCTGGTGCGTACATCGAGTTCAGCCGTCAGCGCGGGCTGGCCCCGGACGGCCGCTGCAAGGCGTTCGCGGCGGGCGCCGATGGCACCGGCTGGGGCGAGGGTGTGGGCATGCTGCTCGTGGAGCGGCTGTCGGACGCCCGGCGCAACGGCCACCCGGTGCTCGCGCTCGTCCGTGGCTCCGCCATCAACCAGGACGGCGCGAGCAACGGTCTGACCGCGCCCAACGGCCCCGCCCAGCAGCGGGTCATCCGCCAGGCGCTGGCCGGTGCGGGTCTGTCGACCGCCGAGGTGGACGCGGTCGAGGCCCATGGCACCGGCACCCGGCTGGGCGACCCGATCGAGGCGCAGGCGCTGCTGGCCACCTACGGCCAGGAGCGCGACGTGGACCGGCCGCTGTGGCTGGGCGCCATCAAGTCCAACATCGGCCACACCCAGGCCGCGGCCGGTGTCGCCGGTGTCATCAAGATGGTGCTGGCGATGCGCCACGGGGTGCTGCCGCGCACCCTGCACGTGGACGAGCCGTCGTCGCACGTGGACTGGTCGGCGGGTGCGGTGTCGCTGCTGACCGAGCAGGTGGAGTGGCCGGAGACCGGCCGTCCGCGCCGAGCCGGCGTCTCCTCGTTCGGCTTCAGCGGCACCAACGCCCATACGGTCCTGGAGCAGGCACCGGTCCACGACGAGACCGCCCAGGCACCGGTCCACGACGAGACCGCCGGGGAAGCCGCACCGCGACGCCCCCTCGTACGGCCCGATGTGGTGGCCTGGCCGCTGTCGGCCAAGGGCGAGGACGCGCTGCGCGCCCAGGCCGAGCGGCTGCGCGCCCATCTCGGGGCCGACGCCGGGCTGGACGCGGTGGACGTGGCGTACTCGCTGGCCACCACCCGATCCGCCCTGGAGCACCGCGCGGTGGTCCTCGGCCCGGACCGGGACCGGCTGCTCGCGGGGCTGACCGCCCTCGCGCGCGGCGAGTCCGCCGCGCAGCTGGTCCGGGGCGTGCCCGCGGAGGGCCGCACCGCCGTGCTCTTCACCGGGCAGGGCAGCCAGCGGCTCGGTATGGGACGTGAGCTGTACGAGGCCAGCCCCGTCTTCGCGGAGGCGCTGGACGCGGTCTGCGCCGAGCTGGACCGGCACCTGGAACGGCCGCTGTACGACGTGCTGTTCGGGGACGACAAGGAGCCGCTGGACCGGACCGGGTTCACCCAGCCCGCCCTGTTCGCCGTCGAGGTGGCGCTGTTCCGGCTGGCCGAGGCCGCCGGGCTGCGGCCGGACGTCCTGACCGGGCACTCCATCGGCGAGCTTGCCGCCGCGCATGTGGCCGGGGTGCTGTCGCTGGAGGACGCCGCCACGCTGGTGGCCGCGCGTGGCCGCCTGATGCAGGAACTGCCCTCCGGCGGCGCGATGATCGCGCTGCAGGCGGCGGAGGACGAGGTCGAGCCGCTGCTCACCGAGCGTGTCGGCATCGCCGCGCTCAATGGCCCCACGTCGGTGGTCATCGCGGGCGATGAGGACGCGGCGGTCGCGATCGCGGCGTCGTTCCAGGAGCGGGGCCGCAAGACCAAGCGGCTCACCGTGAGTCACGCGTTCCACTCCCCGCTGATGGACGGCATGCTCGCCGAGTTCCGCAAGGTCGCCGAGGGGCTGACCTACAACGCGCCGCGCATCCCGATCGTCTCCACCGTCACCGGACAGCAGATCTCCGACGAGCTGGGCATGGCCGCCGACTACTGGGTGCGCCACGTCCGCCACGCCGTCCGCTTCCTCGACGGGGTCCGCGCTCTGGAGGCCCAGCGCGTCACCACGTACGTCGAACTGGGCCCGGACGGAGTGCTGTCCGCCATGGCGCAGGACTGCGTCACCGCCGGGGACGAGGGCGCCGAGGACGTGGCCTTCGTGCCCGTGCTGCGCGCCGGGCGCCCCGAGACCGAGACGCTGACCGGCGCCCTCGCCACGCTGCACGTCCGGGGCGCGGCGCTGGACTGGGAGGCGCTGTTCGCCGGGACCGGCGCCCGCCGGGTCGAGCTGCCCACGTACGCGTTCCAGCGGCGGCGCTACTGGCTCGAGGGCACCCCGCAGCACACGCCCGGCCAGGAGGCCACGGCCGACGACACGGCCGGCGCCCGGTTCTGGGAGGCGGTCGAGAGCGACGACCTCGCCTCGCTGTCGGACGCCGTGGGCATCGACGTGGACCAGCCGCTCAGCGCGCTGCTCCCGGCGCTGTCCGCGTGGCGGCGCCGTGAGCGCGAGCAGTCCGCGCTCGACGGCTGGCGCTACCGCGTCACCTGGAAGCCGCTGGAGGAGCCCCGGCTCGCCACCGCCCCCGGCGTCTGGCTGGTCGCCGAACCGGCCGCACCCGCGGGCCACACCGACACCGTGCGGCGTGTCGTGGCCGCGCTGGCCGACCGGGGCGCCGACATCCGGCGCATCGCGGCCGACGGCGCCGAACTCGACCGGGGCGCCCTGGCCGAGCGGATCCGCCGCGCCGCGGCCGATGGGCCCGTGCACGGCGTGCTGTCGCTGCTCGCGCTGGACGAGCGCCCGCACCCCGACCACCCCGCCGTGCCCACCGGGCTGCTGCGCACCGGAGTGCTGGTGCAGGCGCTCGGGGACGCGGGCCTGGACGCCCCGCTGTGGTGCGCCACCACGGGCGCCGTCGCCACCGCCGCCTCGGAGCCGGTCGGCAGCGCCGCGCAGGCGCAGATCTGGGGCCTGGGCCGGGTGGTCGCGCTGGAGCACCCCGAGCGCTGGGGCGGTCTGATCGACCTGCCCGCCACGCTCGACGAACGGGCCGCCGACCGCCTGGCCGGTGTGCTCGGCGGACACGGCGACGGCGACGAGGACCAGCTGGCGATCCGTACGGCCGGAGTCCTGGCCCGCCGCCTCGCCCACGCCGAGCGCGCCCCGGCCACCGGCGCGCCCTGGCGGCCGGGTGGCACGGTCCTGGTCACCGGCGGCACCGGCGCGCTGGGCGCCCATGTGGCCCGCTGGCTGGCGGAGAACGGCGCCGAGCATCTGGTGCTCACCAGCCGCCGTGGCCCCGACGCCCCCGGCGCCACCGAGCTGCGCGACGAACTCGCCGCGTCCGGCGCCCAGGTGACCGTTGCCGCCTGCGATGTCACCGACCGGGACGCGGTGGCCGGGCTGCTGGCCCGGATTCGCGACGAACACCCGCGGCACCCGCTCACGGCCGTCGTGCACACGGCGGGCGCCGGGCAGTTCGCACCGCTCGCGGAGACCACCCCGGCCGATGTCGCCGATGTGGTGGCCGCCAAGGTGGCGGGCGCGGCCCATCTGGACGCGCTGCTCGGCGACACCGAGCTGGACGCCTTCGTGCTCTTCTCCTCGATCGCCGGGGTGTGGGGCAGTGGCGGCCAGGGCGCCTACGCGGCCGGAAACGCGTTCCTCGACGCGCTGGCCGAACAGCGCCGGGCCCGTGGCCTCACCGCCACCTCCGTGGCCTGGGGCCCGTGGGCGGACGGCGGGCTCGTCGCCGACGACGAGGCGGCTGAGCAACTGCGCCGCCGTGGCCTGCCGGTGATGGCCCCGCACTCCGCCATCGCCGCACTCCAGCAGGCGCTGGACCGGGACGAGACCGCCGTGGCCGTGGCCGACGTCGACTGGGGCCGCTTCGCCCCCGCCTTCGCCGCGGCCCGCCCCCGTCCGCTCATCGCCGATCTGCCCGAGGTCCGCGCGGCCCTCGCGGCGGACCCGGCGGAGGGCGCGGACGGTACGGGCGGCGGTTCGGCCGAGGCACCGGCGGAGTCCCTGCGGCAGCGGCTCGCGGGGCTCACCGGGCCCGAGGCCGAGAAGGCCCTGCTCGACCTCGTCCGTACGGAGGTCGCCGCCGTCCTCGGACACGACGACACCACGGCCGTCCAGTCGGGCCGGGCCTTCAAGGAGCTGGGCTTCGACTCCCTCACGGCCGTCGAACTCCGCAACCGGCTGGGCGTGGCCACCGGGCTCCAGCTCACCGCCACGCTGGTCTTCGACCACCCGACGCCCAGCGCGCTCGCCGGTGTGCTGCGCGCCGGCCTCCTCGGCGAGGACACCACCCCCGGACTCCCCGTCCTCGCCGAAATCGACAAGCTGGAATTCACCCTTTCCAACGTCTCCGACGACGCGACGGAACGCGAGCGGGTCACCGCACGCCTCGAAGCGCTGTTGCGGACCTGGAACGAGAACGAGAACGCGGCGGGCGCCGACGGCGCCGACGACGATGAACTCGATCTCGACGCCGCCTCCGCCGAAGACATCTTCGACATCATCAACAATGAATTCGGAAGGTCCTGACGTGATGACCGCCCTCAATTCAACTGACCTCAGGAGGTGACGTTTCCGTGGCTAGCGCGAACGAAGAGAAGCTTCTCGACAATCTGAAGTGGATGACCACTGAGCTGCGCCGGGCCCGTCGCCGCCTGACCGAGGTGGAGGCGGACGCGCAGGAACCGATCGCCATTGTGGCGATGAGCTGCCGTTTCCCCGGTGGCGTCGGTTCGCCCGAGGATCTGTGGCAGCTGGTCGCTGAGGGCGGTGACGCCATTTCCGGATTCCCCGCCGACCGCGGCTGGGACATCGAGGGACTGGCCGATCCGGACCCCGACCGCAAGGGCACCTTCTACAACAGCGGCGGTGGATTCCTCGACGGCGCCGCCGAATTCGACCCCGGATTCTTCGGCATTTCGCCGCGCGAGGCGCTCGCCATGGACCCGCAGCAGCGGCTGCTGCTGGAGACGTCCTGGGAGGCTTTCGAGCGCGCGGGAATCGACCCGACGTCCGTCAAGGGCAGCCGCACCGGCGTGTATGTGGGCGCCTCGGCCATGGGCTACGGCTCCGATGTCCAGGGCGCGCCGGAGGAACTGGAGGGCCTGCTGCTCACCGGCGGCGCCACCAGCGTGCTGTCCGGCCGTATCGCCTACACCTTCGGACTCGAGGGCCCGGCCGTCACGATCGACACCGCGTGCTCGTCGTCGCTGGTCGCCCTGCACTGGGCGGCCCAGGCGCTGCGGCAGCGCGAATGCTCGCTCGCCCTCGTCGGCGGCGTCACCGTGATGCCCAACCCCGATGTCTTCGTGGAGTTCAGCCGCCAGCGCGGCCTCGCCCCCGACGGCCGCTGCAAGTCCTTCGCCGCGTCGGCGGACGGCACCGGCTGGTCCGAGGGCGTCGGCGTACTGCTGGTCGAGCGGCTGTCGGACGCGCGCCGACACGGCCACCAGGTGCTGGCCGTGGTGCGCGGCAGCGCGGTGAACCAGGACGGCGCGTCGAACGGTCTGACCGCGCCGAACGGCCCCTCCCAGCGGCGTGTCATCCGTCAGGCCCTGGAGAACGCCCGGCTGTCCGCCGCCGAGATCGACGTCGTCGAGGCGCATGGCACGGGCACCACGCTGGGTGACCCCATCGAGGCGCAGGCGCTGCTCGCCACCTACGGCCAGGAGCGGCCCGAGGGGCGGCCGCTGTGGCTGGGCTCGCTCAAGTCCAACCTGGGCCACGCGCAGGCGGCGGCGGGCGTCGCGGGCGTCATCAAGATGGTCATGGCGATACGCCACGGCCTCATGCCCAAGACCCTCCACGTCGATGAGCCGTCCCCGACCGTGGACTGGACGGCGGGCGAGGTGTCCCTGCTGACCGAGGCCCGGCCCTGGGATGAGACCGGCAGGCCGCGCCGGGCCGGTATCTCGGCCTTCGGCGTGAGCGGCACCAACGCCCACACCATCCTGGAGCAGGCCCCCGAGCTGGAGGCTCCGGAAGATTCTCCGGAGCCGGACGGGAACGCCACCCCGGCCGCGAACGCCGCGCCGGTCACCGCCGCCGTGCTGCCGTGGCTCCTCTCCGCCAGGAACGCGGCGGCGCTGCGCGACAACGCCCGGCGCCTCGCCTCCCATCTCGACCGCGAACCCGCCCTCGGCACCGCCGATGTGGGCCACTCACTGGCCACCGGCCGAGCGGCGCTGGAGCGGCGCGCGGCGCTCGTGGGCGAGGACCGCGCCGGGCTGGCCGCCGGTCTGGAGGCGCTGGCGCGGGGGGAGTCCGCGCCGGGGCTGATCGAGGGCACGGTCGCCGAGGGCGAGACGGCGTTCCTGTTCACGGGGCAGGGGAGTCAGCGGCTGGGGATGGGGCGTGAGCTGTACGACGCCTATCCGGTATTCGCTGAGGCGCTGGACGCGGTGTGTGCGGAGCTGGATCCGCACCTTGAGCGGCCTTTGAAGGATGTCCTGTTCGGGGACGACGCGGCGGTACTGGACCAGACGGGGTTCACTCAGCCCGCGTTGTTCGCGGTTGAGGTGGCGCTGTTCCGGCTGGTTTCGGAGGCGTGGGGTCTGCGGCCCGATTTCCTCTCCGGGCATTCGATCGGTGAGTTGGCCGCCGCGCATGTGGCGGGTGTGTTGTCGCTCGCGGATGCCGCGAAGTTGGTGGCGGCGCGTGGGCGGTTGATGCAGGAGCTGCCCACCGGTGGCGCGATGATCGCGGTGCAGGCGTCGGAGGACGAGGTGGCGCCGCTGCTGACCGAGGGGGTCAGCATTGCCGCCCTCAACGGGCCCACGTCCGTTGTCATCGCGGGTGATGAGGGCGCGGCGCTGGAGATCGCGGCGGGTTTCGAGGCGCAGGGTCGTAAGACCAAGCGGCTCACCGTGAGCCATGCGTTCCATTCGCCGCGTATGGACGGGATGCTGGAGGCGTTCCGTCGGGTGGCGCAGGGGCTGTCGTACGAGGCTCCGAGGATTCCGATCGTGTCGAATCTGACCGGTGGCGTGGTGTCCGCCGAGGAGATCACGACTCCCGACTTCTGGGTGCGCCACGTCCGCGAGGCCGTCCGCTTCCTCGATGGTGTGCGCACCCTCGAGGCCAAGGGCGTCACCACGTTCATCGAGCTGGGCCCCGATGGTGTGCTCACCGCCATGGCGCAGGAGTGTGTGACCGACTCCGCGTCCGATGCCGCGTTCATCTCGGCGCTGCGCAAGGACCGTTCCGAGGCCGAGGCGCTGACCAAGGCCGTGGCACGTGCCCATGTACGCGGTGTGGCGGTGGACTGGGCCGGATACTTCGCCGGCAGGGACTCCCACCACGTCGATCTGCCGACGTATGCCTTCCAGCACGAGCGGTTCTGGCTGGAGCCGGGCACGGCGTCCGTGGGCGATGTGGCCTCGGTGGGCCTGGAGTTGGCGGGGCATCCGCTGCTCGGCGCTGCCGTGCCGCTCGCGGAGACCGATGGGCTGGTGTTCACGGGACGGCTGGGTGTGGATACGCATCCGTGGCTGGCCGACCATGTGGTGCAGGGCGCGGTGGTGCTGCCCGGCACGGCGTTCGTGGAGCTTGCCGTCCGCGCCGGTGACCAGTTCGGCTGCGACCTGCTCGACGAGCTGACCCTGCACGCCCCGCTGGTGCTGCCCGCACGCGGTGGCGTCCGGCTGCAGCTCACCGTCGGCGCGCCCGATGGCGCCGGACGGCGGTCGCTGACCGTGCTGTCCCGCGCGGAGGACGCCCCGGCCGAGGAGCCGTGGACGCGACACGCCGACGGTGTGCTCGCCACGGGCGCGCCCCGGCCGTCGTTCGCGCTGACCGCGTGGCCGCCGCAGGGCGCCGAGGCGGGCCGTACCGAGGAGCTGTACGCGGCGCTCGCGGACGGCGGGCTGCGGTACGGCCCGGTGTTCCAGGGGCTCACGGCCGCCTGGCGGCGTGGGGACGAACTCTTCGCCGAGGTCCGGCTGGACGAGTCCGCCGCCTCCGACGCGCAGGCGTACGGCCTGCACCCGGCGCTGCTCGACTCGGCGCTGCACGCGCTCGGCCTGGACGGCCTGGGCGACGGCGACGGCCAGGGGCGGCTGCCGTTCGCCTGGAGCGGCGTGTCGCTGTACGCGAGCGGCGCCTCGGCGCTGCGGGTGCGGCTTGAGCTGCGCGGAGCGGACGGTGTCCGGCTGGAGATCGCGGACGCGGCCGGTGCGCCGGTCGCCGCCGTGGACTCGCTGGTCCTGCGCGCCGTGTCGGCGGAGCAGGTGCGGGCCGCGCGGGCGGCGTACCACGAGTCGCTGTTCCGCGTGGAGTGGACGACGGCCGCACCTGTTGACGTGGCCGATGCCCCGCGTGCCGGACGGTGGGCGGTGCTGGGCACGGATGCCTACGGGCTGGGCGCCACGGCGTACCCGGACCTGGCCGCGCTGGGCGAGGCCGTCGATTCCGGAACGGCGCTGCCGGAGTACGTAGTGGTGTACCCGGCACATCAAGCCCGTCCGGCGATTGAGGACACGCCCGATGGGCGTCCGGGCGCGCACGCGGACGGCGCGCCATCTGAAGGCCCGGGTGCGGCATCTCCAGCCCGTCCGGCGCTTGAGGACCGGGGTCTGGGGCGGAGCCCCGGTTGAGGGAAGGGGCGGGGTGGGGACCGGCCCGCCGCAGGCGTCACGGTCGGCGGGGAGCCGCCTGAGAGGGCCTAGGACGCCGAACCGTCAGGGCGGACCGACCGGGGGCCCGTCGTCTCCGCGCCCAGCGCCGTGACCCGCGCCCGCAGCCCCTGGTCCGCCGTCACCACCAGGCAGGGGCGGCCCTCCTGACGGACGCCCGCCACCACGGCCACGATGTGGTCGTCACCACTGCCCGGCGCGCTCTCCACCCGTACGCCTGCCACCGGCTCGACGCCCCGCGCCGCGCCCTCGACCACCATCACGATGTCCACCGGAGGGTCGGTGGCCCAGCCGGGCACGCCCGGGCGGTCGGGGAGCCCGGTACCGGCGAGGACGGCCAGCCGGTCGCGGAGCCGCTCGGCGGCGCCGCGCCGGTCACGCCACCAGCCATCCGGAACCGAACCGACCACATTGGCGGCGTCCACGACCACAACCCCATCCATAGTCCAGACAAATTACTATGGGCATCGTTCGAACAGGTGGAAGGGCTCGGGGAAGGTTGGCAGCGGGCCATGGCGTTGCGGTTGCTCCGCGGCAAGGACGGCAGGCTCACGGCCTACGCACTGGTGACGGGCGGTGTCGCCCGCTGGACCGAGGACCGCCCCGGAGGGGCGGAGTGGACGGGGCCGTGGCTGATCGAAGTATCCGGCCGCCTGGCCGGGCTGACCGTCGTTCAGAGCCCCGAGGGCTATGCCCATCTGGTGGGGCTTCGGCACCGGCCGGGCGGCGCCGGGGAACCGGCGCGCGTGGACATCGTCCACGCCACCCAGTTCCAGACCGGCCGCCCGCTGACGGCGTGGCACTCCCTGGGCACCCCGCATCCCAGGGACGCCCGCAAGGCCGAGCGGACCGGCCCGCCGGCCGCGGCGGTGGACTCCTCCGGCGCGCTCCGCGTCTTCGTGCGCAACGCCGGGGGCGGGGTGAGCGCGCGGCGGCAGGACCCCAAGGGCACCTGGGAGCGCTGGACCGACTGGAAGGGCACGCACGTACTGGGCGGCATGTCGGCGGCCGCGACCGCCGACGGCCGTCTCGAACTGCTGGCACCGGCCGGGAAGGGCGCCGCCCTGCGCTGGTACCAGCCCAAGCCCGGCGCCGCCCCCAAGCAGGGCGAGGACGTCCCCGCCGACGCCCGGCCGGATTCGGCGTCCATGGTGGAGAGCAGCCCCGGCACCCTCACCCACTACTGGCGCGACGCCCGCAGCGGTGAGGTCATGGCCTGGCGGCCGGACTCCCCGGCTCCCGCGCCGCTGGGCGGGGCCACGGGCACCGGCCCGGTCGCCGCGGTGCGCGCCATGGTGGACGGTCACGACTGCACCGTCCTGGCCCACCAGGACACCGCGGCCGGCGGGCTGGCCGTCGCCGCCCACCCGTGCGAGGACGAGGCGGCGGGGGTGTGGTGGACGCCCTCGGGCGAACAGGGCGCCCACACCCCGGCCCTGGCGCTGGACAGCCAGGGCCGGGTGGTGCTGGCCGCGCTGGCGCTGGACGGAAAGCTCCTGGTGGCCCGTCAGAAGACCGATGAGCGCGGGCTGGCACTCCAGGCCTGGACCCGCGTGGGAAGCGGCTGAGCGGCGCCACAGCGCTGCTCGAGCGGCGGCTCGGCAGTCTGCTGGGCGGTGAGCAGGCCCGGCTCGGGGCCGCCTGCCTGATCCGGGCCGTGCCCTGCCCGGCGCGTACGTCGTCGGCGCGGCGTCCGTGGAAGGTGCCGTCGGTCCGTTTCCCGCCCCGGGCGTGACCCGACCGCCGGGAGTGACCCGCCCCGGATGCGAGTGGCGGATGCGGCGGCCCCGCCGAGGGCCTCGCCCCGGCCCCCCGTTGCGTGGCCTGCGGCCCGGCTCCCACCACATGCCCTCCAGGCATGTCTTCCGTCGCCGGGCGGGCCCGGTTCAGCCCGTCGGGCGGGGCGCCCTTCGCCGGGGCACGCGGCTCCGCCGGTGGGACGAGCCCCGTAACGCCCGGGTGCCGGACGGGGCTTCGCCCGCCCGGCACCCGGGTATGCCATGCGCCGCCGGCGCTACGCGGGAACGCTCGCCACGCCCTGCGCCAGGAACGTCTTCCCGTTCACCCGCTCCGAGACGCCCTCGCGGTCCAGGTACGGCGTGATGCCGCCCAGGTGGAAGGGCCAGCCCGCGCCGGTGATCAGGCACAGGTCGATGTCCTGCGCCTCGGCGACGACGCCCTCCTCGAGCATCAGCCCGATCTCCTGCGCGACCGCGTCCAGCACCCGGGCGCGCACCTGCTCCTCGGTGAGGACGGTGTCGCCCTGCTGGAGCAGTGCGGCGACCTCCGGGTCCAGCTCCGGCTTGCCGGAGTCGTGGACGTAGAAGCCGCGCTTGCCCGCCTCGACCACGCGCTTGAGGTTCTCCGAGACCGTGAAGCGGTCCGGGAACGCTCCGTGCAGGGTCTCGGAGACGTGCAGACCGATCGCCGGGCCGACCAGCTCCAGCAGCACCAGCGGGGACATCGGCAGGCCCAGCGGCTCGATGGCGCGCTCGGCGACGTCCACCGGGGTGCCTTCGTCGATCACGTTCTGGATCTCGCCCATGAAGCGGGTCAGGATCCGGTTGACCACGAACGCCGGGGCGTCCTTGACCAGAACGGCGGTCTTCTTCAGCTTCTTGGCCACGCCGAAGGCCGTGGCCAGCGACGCGTCATCGGTCTTCTCACCGCGGACGATCTCCAGCAGCGGCAGGATCGCGACCGGGTTGAAGAAGTGGAAGCCCACGACCCGTTCGGGGTGCTTGAGCTGGGAGGCCATCTCGGAGACCGACAGCGAGGAGGTGTTGGTGGCGAGGATGGCGTGCTCCGGCACGACCGCCTCGACCTCGGCGAACACCTTCTGCTTGACGCCCATCTCCTCGAAGACGGCCTCGATGACGAAGTCGGCGTCGGAGAAGGCGGCGGCCTTGTCCAGCGAACCGGTCACCGCGGCCTTGAGGCGGTTGGCCTTGTCCTGGTTGATCCGGCCCTTGAGCAGCAGCTTGTCGATCTCGCCGTGGACGTAGCTCACGCCCTTGTCGACCCGCTCCTGGTCGATGTCGGTCAGCACGACCGGCACCTCGAGACGCCGTGCGAACAGCAGCGCCAGCTGCGAGGCCATCAGACCCGCGCCCACGACGCCCACCTTGGAGACCGGGCGCGCCAGCGACTTGTCCGGGGCGCCGGCCGGGCGCTTGCCGCGCTTCTGCACCAGGTTGAAGGCGTAGATGCCGCTGCGCAGCTCGCTGCCCATGATGAGGTCGGCGAGCGCCTTCTCCTCGGCCTCGTAGCCTCGGGCGAGGTCGCCGTTGCGCGCGGCGTCGATGATCTCCAGCGCGCGGTAGGCGGCCGGGGCCGCCCCGTGCACCTTGCCGTCGGCGATGGCGCGGCCGCGCACCACGGCCTCGTGCCAGGCGTCGCCGCGGTCGATCTCGGGCCGTACGACCTCGATCTCGCCCTTGAGGACGGCGGCGGTCCAGATCAGCGACTGCTCCAGGAAGTCCGCGCCCTCGAAGATCGCGTCGGCGATCCCGAGCTCGTAGACCTGCTCGCCCTTGAGCTGCTTGTTCTGGTTGAGCGAGTTCTCGATGATGACCGAGACCGCGCGGTCGGCACCGATCAGGTTCGGCAGCAGGGTGCAGCCGCCCCAGCCGGGCACCAGGCCGAGGAACACCTCGGGCAGCGAGAAGGCGGGCAGCGCCGCGGAGACGGTGCGGTAGGCGCAGTGCAGCCCGACCTCGACCCCGCCGCCCATGGCCGCGCCGTTGTAGTACGCGAAGGTGGGCACGGCGAGCGTGGACAGCCGCTTGAAGACGTCATGGCCGCCCTTGCCGATGGCCAGCGCGTCCTCGTGGCGCTTCAGCAGCTCCACGCCCTTGAGGTCGGCGCCCACGGCGAAGATGAACGGCTTGCCGGTGATGCCGACACCGGTGATCTCGCCGTCCGCGGCCTCCTTCTCGACCTGGTCGATCGCCGCGTTGAGGTTGGCGAGCGAGGCCGGGCCGAAGGTGGTGGGCTTGGTGTGGTCCAGGCCGTTGTCCAGCGTGATGAGCGCGAAGCGGCCCGCGTCCTGGGGGAGATCGAGGTGGCGGACGTGCGCCTGCGTCACGACCTCGCCCGGGAAGAGCTCTGCCGCTCCCTTGAGAAGCTCTGCGGTGTTGGTCACTTGTTCCCCTCGAAGTGCGGGTTCTCCCAGATCACGGTGCCACCCATGCCGAAGCCGATGCACATCGTCGTGATGCCGTAGCGGACCTCGGGGCGCTCCTCGAACTGCCGTGCCAGCTGCGTCATCAGGCGGACACCGGAGGAGGCCAGCGGATGGCCGAAGGCGATCGCGCCGCCGTACTGGTTGACGCGCTCGTCGTCGTCCGCGATGCCGTAGTGGTCCAGGAACGACAGGACCTGGACGGCGAACGCCTCGTTGATCTCGAACAGGCCGATGTCCTCGATGGACAGACCGGCCTTCGCCAGGGCCTTCTTGGTGGCCGGGACCGGGCCGTAGCCCATCACCTCGGGCTCGACGCCCGCGAAGGCGAACGAGACCAGGCGCATCCTGACCGGCAGGCCCAGCTCCCGGGCGAAGTCCTCGGAGGCGATCAGCGAGGCGGTGGCGCCGTCGTTGAGCCCCGCGGAGTTACCGGCCGTGACCCGGCCGTGCGGGCGGAACGGGGTCTTCAGCGTGGCCAGGCCCTCCAGCGTGGTGCCCGGGCGCATCGGCTCGTCGGCCGTCGCCAGGCCCCAGCCGGTCTCGCCGCCCTCGGGGGAGGTGCGGCGCACCGAGATCGGCACCAGGTCCTGCTGGATCTTGCCGTTGGCGTACGCCTTGGCGGCCTTCTCCTGGCTGCGCACCGCGAACTCGTCGGCGCGCTGCTTGGAGATGTGCGGCAGCCGGTCGTGGAGGTTCTCCGCCGTCATGCCCATGAACAGGGCCGACTCGTCGACCAGCTTCTCCGAGACGAAGCGCGGGTTGGGGTCGACGGCCTCGCCCATGGGGTGGCGGCCCATGTGCTCGACACCGCCCGCGACCACGGCGTCGTAGGCGCCGAAGGCGATGGATCCCGCGGTGGTGGTCACGGCCGTCATCGCACCGGCACACATCCGGTCGATGGCGTAGCCGGGGACCGACTGGGGCAGCCCGGCCAGGATGCCCGCGGTGCGGCCGATGGTCAGGCCCTGGTCGCCGATCTGCGTCGTCGCGGCGATGGCCACCTCGTCGATGCGCTCCGGCGGCAGATCCGGGTTGCGGCGCAGCAGCTCCCGGATGCACTTGACGACCAGGTCGTCGGCGCGGGTCTCGTGGTAGATGCCCTTCGGGCCCGCCTTGCCGAATGGGGTCCGGACGCCGTCGACGAAGACGACGTCCCTAGCGGTACGAGGCACGTTGGCTCTCCTCCAGGTGCGGGATGGCACTGCTGCGGGCACGCCGGGGGCGCGCCGTCACACCCTCATGCTACTTATGAGTAACCAAGCTGCCCAGTCCCCACCGCCGGAGGGTTGAAGGTCACAACCGTGGACCGGCGGCGGGGCCGCCGGTCCACGCGCGTCACATCACGCCGGGGGCGTCAGCAAGGCGGCCGTCAGCACCGGGGTCACCTGGTCGATCTGCCAGGGGCGGGCGCCGTGACCTGCGAGAACGGACGCGATCGCATCCGTGGTCGGCTCGGCGGGCGGCTCCCAGCACAGCCGCCGGACGGTGTCCGGGGCGATCAGGTTCTCCTGCGGAAGATTCAGCTGTTCGGCCAGTTGGGTGACGGCCGCACGCGCCGCGGAGAGCCGCGCCGCGGCTACCGGGTCCTTGTCGGCCCACGCCCGCGGCGGGGGCGGACCGGCCACCGGCTGGCCCGGCTGCGGGAGGTCCGCCTCCGGCAGCGCCCGCGCCCGGTCCACCGCGGCCTGCCACTGCTCCAGCTGGCGCCGGTTCATCCGGTGGCCGAAACCGTTCAGCGCGGCCAGTGCCCGGACATCTCCCGGCAGGGCCAGCGCGGCCTCGACGATGGCCGCGTCGCCCAGCACCTTGCCCGGTGAGACATCGCGGCGCTGGGCGATCCGGTCCCGGGCCGTCCACAGCTCGCGCACCACGGCCATCTGCCGGCGCCGGCGGACCTTGTGCATCCCCGACGTCCGCCGCCAGGGGTCCTTGCGCGGCGGGGCGGGCGGGGCCGCGGCGATGGCCGCGAACTCCTGGTGCGCCCACTCCAGCTTCTCCTGCCGCTCCAGCTCGTCCTCCAGCGCGTCGCGCAGGTCCACCAGCAGCTCGACGTCGAGCGCGGCGTAGTGCAGCCAGGGCTCGGGCAGCGGGCGGGTGGACCAGTCCACGGCGGAGTGGCCCTTCTCCAGGGCGTATCCGAGGATGTTCTCGACCATGGCGCCGAGCCCCACCCGGGCGAACCCGGCCAGCCGGCCCGCGAGTTCGGTGTCGAAGATCCGGGCCGGGACCATGCCTATGTCCCGCAGACAGGGCAGATCCTGGGTCGCGGCGTGCAGGACCCATTCGGCGTCGGCGATCGCGGCCCCCAGACCCGAGAGGTCGGGGCAGCCGACGGGGTCGATCAGTGCGGTCCCCGCTCCGGCCCGGCGCAGCTGGACCAGATAGGCCCGCTGTCCGTAGCGGTAGCCGGAGGCGCGCTCGGCATCGACGGCCACCGGGCCGTGGCCCGCGGCGAAGGTCGCGATGACCTCGGCCAGCGTGTCCGCGTCGGCGGTGACGGGCGGGATGCCCTCGCGCGGCTCCAGCAAGGGGACCGGCGCCGGGGGGAGGTCGTCCGGAGGAGCGCCCCCGGTGGTTCGCAGTGTCGTCTCTGCTGCGGTCTCTTGGGCGTCGGTCACCTGTCAAGGGTAGCTGTGT
>NZ_JAAAYH010000230.1:0-14655 GCF_018035285.1 Streptomyces sp. MK37H
TGTTTGGACGCCGACCGCGGACACTGCCCGGACGATGTCCGGCCTGGGCCGCCGCCAGCAGGCCGCCGCGACGATCTCCCGGGCATTCGGCGCCCAGCCGCCCACCCGCTTTCCATAGCGTCGACCGCACGAGCTTGAACAACGTCAAACGAGGAGTGCTCCGGTGCGAGTGGCGAACTCGCGAAGCCCTGGCACATGGCCAGGCCCGAACAGCAAACCCGCCGTCAATGCACGTGTACCCGGCCGCCGCACCTCCTGCGGCACCACGCGCTCTACCGAGAGCAACGCCCGCAAACACTCCTCCGGGCGCCCCCAGTCGTTGTAGGCCCGGGCTACATCAAGCCCCAGGCGGGCCACGCGTTCGAGTGGCAGCCCCCGCGGGTCGACCCGCCGTGCGGCTGCCACGGCTTTGTCAGGAGCGCTGAGCACCTGATGCACGGATACCTCGTGCAAGATCACCTGCCGGGGACCAAACCAGCCGCCGGCCGTCTGCTCATCAGCACTCCGGCCAGCTACGGCACCTGCCCGCGCCAGTAACTCCATGGCGCTGCTTCGGTCCGCGCCCTTTGCCGCCGTATACGCTGCCGTGGCCAGCAATTGCCCCTGAGCTGACGCCCGCGCTCTGGCAGGAACATCCCGTGCACTCGCAAGTTCATCAGATGCCCGGACGGCGACCTGAGCCGCCCGGTCATAACGGCCTGCGCGCCGATACCCGCTTGAGACCATTCGGTGTGCCTCCGCAAGCGCCCGGGCATGGCCGCCGTCGCGTGCGGCCTGCACCGCTCGGTCCGCCGCCACGATCAACAGGTGGTCGTCACCCGCTTTAATTGCCACTCGCGCAGCGATGGCGTACAACGCGGACAACCCTTCCGTAGCGTGCCCCTCGCGGACTGCGGCGGTGGCGAGCGCAAGCTGCTTGGGGAGGGCCGCACTCAACTCCTGGTAAGCACCGGCCTCCAGCGCTGCGCGTGCTCGCGTGACCGCACCCTGCACGGCAACCGCGGTCGGCGCGGACTCGCACTGCGGCAATCCCGAAAGCAGCGCATCCTCCAACCCTGCCCGGGAGGCGACCAGGCCTGCAGCGACACTGGTTTGCGAGCTTCCAAGAGCTGCCGTGGCTCCGATCGCCAGCGACCCAGTGAACAGGTTCCTACGACGCACCGCATCCTCCTCGTCCGCTGGGCGCTCCACCGTATCGACCGGGCCGCGGCCGGGAACAGGAGTCCCGATCAGTGTGTCGGGTGGGATTCCGAGGAGCGCCGCGAGAGCTAAGAGTCGGTCATACTCCAGTCGCATACGGCCGGCCTCAATCCGAGAGATGGCTGATGCTGAGTAGCCGACCGCCTTCCCGACCTGCGTCTGGGTGAGCTGTGCGCGGCACCGCGCTCCTCGAAGCTCGGCTCCGATCTCCTGCGCGGATCGGATGACGTCCATAGGCGCCTCCTACGGAACGACGGGAAGGACGGGAAGGGCGGGAAGGACGACGGTAGCCGCAACTGCCCGGTGTCGGGAGGGCGTGCGGATGCACGCCGTGTGCGAGCCCCGCACACGGTGTGCTGTGCAGCGCCGTGAGCCTCCCGGCTGACGTGCCTCGGCGACATGGTGAGTTCACGCCCCGCCGATCGGCCGGGCAGCTCCCGACAGCGCAGGTCAACGCCGGCGCCGTCTTCATTCCCTCAGGGAGACATCCATGGAACGCTTACTCGTCACCGGCGGGGCCGGCTTCATCGGCTCTCACTTCGTGAAGCGAATCATTCGCGCGGAGGATGTCGCCACGGTGACCGTGCTTGACGCCCTCACCTACGCCGGCCACATCGAGAACCTGGGAACGGCGTTCCTCAGCCCGAAGCTGACGTTCGTTCACGGCAACATCCTCGACGCCGAGCTCGTGGACGGCCTCATGACCAAGCACACCGCGGTCGTGCACTTCGCCGCGGAGTCCCACGTCGACCGCTCGTTCTTCGCCGCAGCGGCCTTCTTGGAGACGAACGTCCGCGGCACGCAGACCCTCCTCGACGCAGCGATGCGGCACGAGGTGCAAAAGTTCGTGCACGTCTCGACGGACGAGGTATACGGCCCGCTCCTGGAAGGCACGGCCACCGAGAACTTCCCGCTCCGCCCGTCCGTCCCCTACGCTGCGTCGAAGGCCGCGAGCGACCTCATCGCCCTCTCGTACTGGCAGACGTACGGGGTGCCGGTGTGCGTGACCCGCTCTTCGAACAACTACGGCCCGTACCAGTACCCCGAGAAGATCATCCCCCTGTTCATCACTCGGCTCCTTCGCGGGCAGCCGGTCACCCTCCACGGCCGGGGCGAGCACGTCCGCAACTGGCTCCACGTCGAAGACAACTGCGCCGGCATCGAGACCGTCCTCCGCGGTGGTACTCCCGGAGAGGTATACAACCTCGGCGGCGGCACGGACCTCACCGGCCGGGAGCTCACCGAGTATCTGCTGGGCATCTGCGGCGCTACGTGGGAGGCGGTCACCTATGTGCCCGACCGGCCGGCGAATGACCTGCGGTACTCGATCGACTGGTCAAAGGCATCCGCCCAGCTCGGGTACCGGCCTGGGCGAGACCTGGAGGACGGTCTGGCCGAGGCCGTCGACTGGTACTGCCGTAACCCCGACCGGTGGGCGCCGCTGATGCGGAACCCGCAGGCCGCGCCTTCGCCCGCGCGGCGCGCCGTGCCCGCCGCTCCGGCCGGGAGGTGACCGTTGGTGGCGAAGCGCATCCTCGTGACCGGCGTCGGCGGCGCCCCCGGCTTCGACCTCGCCCGGTCTCTCCAGCGGCTCGGCTGCAAAGTCCTAGCGGCCGACGCGGACCCATACGCGGTGGGGCTCCTTCTCCCGGAGGTCACCGCGCATGTCCTCCCGCCGGCGGGAGACGCCGCGTACCGCGCAGCCGTGCTCCGGCTGTGCGCGAAGGCCCGCCCGGACGCCGTCCTCTCGACTGTCGAGCAGGAGCTGCCGCGCCTGGTCGCTCTCCGCCGACCGCTGGCGGACCTGGGCGTCACCACCTGGCTCCCCGACCGTGACGCAGTGGCGGCGTGCGGCGACAAAGCCCGGTTCGCCGCCGTGCTCGCCGAGCACGGAGTGCCGACGCCGCGCACAGTCCTTCCGGACGAGCTCGACCGCGCGTCGGACGGCCTCCTCGTCGTCAAGCCCCGGTACGGGCAGGGCGCCAAGGGCGTGCACGTGTGCCGGACACGGGAGCAGGCCCGGGTGTTGTGCGAGCTCGTCCCGGAGCCGATCGTGCAGGAGCATGTCCGCGGGCGGGAGTTCACCGCGGACTGCCTGGTCGACCGCGCCGGCCGGGCCTCCGTGGTCCTCCGGTACCGGCTCCTGGTCAAGGGCGGGCTCGCTGTCGTCTCCCGCACGTTCACCGACCCCGACGCGGAGGAGTGCGTCCGCGCCGTGCTCACCGCGACCGGTGTCACCGGGGCGTGCTGCGTGCAGGGTTTCACCCGCGAAGACGCTGGGGGCCCGGGCAGGGTCGTCATCACGGAGGCCAATGCCCGGGTCGCTGGCGGATTTCCCGCCTCCGTCGCGGCCGGGGCGGACTACGTCGGGCAGTACCTCCGAGGCCTCTTCCGCCAGGACGTCGATCACGGTCGGCTCACCTACAAGCCGGACGTCACCCTCACGAAGTACGTCGAGACGCTGACCACCAGCGAAGGGACCCCGGGATGAGCCGCGCCGCATCCCCGGACGTCGCGCGAAACGCGCGCCCGTACCTTTACGGGGGCGAGGAAGCCGCTATCGCCAGCGCGCTGAGCGCCGGTCAGTACAACCATGGAGCGGTCACGGAGGAGTTCGAACAGCGGGTCGCCGCTTTCCTCGGCGTTCCGGACGTTGTCGCGGTCGCTTCCGGAACGGCCGCCCTCCATGTCGGGCTTCTTGCCGCCGGCGTCGGCCCGGGCCATGAGGTCCTGGTGCCCTCTTTCACGTTCTGCGCGACGGTACAGGCGATCGTCGCAACAGGGGCTCGGCCGCGGTTCATCGAAGTCAACTCCGGCACCGGATGCGTCGAGCCTGCTGAGGTCCTGGCTGCCCTCACCCCTCACACCCGCGCCGTGCTGCCGGTTCTCTACGGGGGCCGAGCCGTCGACCTCACCCCGGCCCGGCCGACGCTGGACACGCGGGGCGTGACCGTGGTCGAGGACGCGGCGCAGGCCTTCGGCTCCTGTCAGGGAGAGCGCCGAGTCGGCGCGACCGGAGTGGTGACGTGCTTCTCCTTCGGCCCGGTCAAGAACCTCACGTGCGGGCTCGGAGGCGCGATCGTGCCCCGCACGCCGCTGGAGGCCGACACCTGCCGGCGCCTGCGCAGCCTCGGCATCGTGGAGTCCGCGGCTCGGCGCGCGGAGACGACGACGTACACAGTTGACGGCTTCGGCATGCGTGTGCAGATGTCGCCGCTGAACGCCGCGGTGGGCCTCGTGCAGCTCGACCACTTCGCGGAGGCGGAGACCCGGCGCCGCGCGCTGTGGCGCGCCTACGCCACCGCCCTTGACGGAATCGACGGCGTTGCCCTGGTCGACGCCGACGTAGACCGCACGGTCCCACCGATGTGCGCCGTCCGGGTCCTCGACGGCCGCCGCGACCGGGTGTTCGGCGAGCTCCGGAACCGCGGCATCGGTGTCGGCGTGCACTACCCGGCCAACCACACACAACCGGCCTTCTCCCCATGGCACCGGCCGCTGCCGGTGACCGAGCGCTTGGGCCGGGAGATCATGACGCTCCCGTTCCACCAGCACCTCACGCCGAGGGACGCCGAGCACGCCGCAGGCGAACTCCGGCGCGCCCTCGTCAAGGCCGACCGGTGAGCGCCGCCGCCCGGCCGCGGCGCCTCCTCACCGTGTGCCTCGGGAACCACTGCCGCTCACCACTCGCCGCGCTCGTCCTCGCGGAGCTCGGCGGCCCGGCCGTTGAGGTCCGGTCGGCCGGTATCCGGGACAAGTGGGTCGGGCACCCCGCGCACGCGCAGATGGTCACCGCCGCGGCGGGGGCCGGCTACGACCTCACCGCGCACCGCGGCGTGCACATCACCCGCGACCTGCTGGGGTGGGCGGACATCGTCCTCGCGATGGACACCGGCAACCTCGCCGCGCTCCGCGCCCTCACTGACGAGAAGACGGCGCCGAAGCTCGGCCTCTACCTCACCGATCGGGACGTCCCCGACCCCTGGGGCAAGGAGCCGGAGGCGTTCGCCGACGCCGTCCGCCTCATCCAGGACGGTGCCCCGCGGCACCTCCCGTAGACACGGCCCCGGCCGGTCAGCCGCTGGTCGCGGCGGACAGGAGCACGTCTACGAGCCTGTCCGCCGCGTCCGGCCGTCCGTGTGTCCGGGCCGCTTCCGCCATCCCCGCGCGCCGCGCCGGGTCGGTGAGGAGCGGCCCGAGGGCGTTCTGTAGCCGGTCCGCGGTGACGTCCCCGGTGAGCGCGACGGCGGCGCCGGCGTCCTCGAGGTGTTGGGCGTTGTGCGCCTGCTCGTTTCCCGCCGCGGAGGCCAGCGGTACGAATACGGCCGGCTTGCCGAGGGCAGTGAGCTCCGCGAGAGTGCCGGCGCCGCTGCGGGAGACCACCACGTCGGCGAGCGCCAGGACGTCGGGCAGCTCCGGGCCGACGAACCCGGTGAGGTAGTACCGCCCTGCGAGGTGCGGCGGAAGCGCCGACGCGCTCGAGCGCAGGGCCTCCACGTTCGTCGGCCCGCACTGGTGCACTACGTTCGCGCGCTCCAGTAGCCACGGGAGTGCGTCCCGGATCACGTTGTTGATCTGCTGAGCGCCCTGCGCGCCGCCCGTGACGTACAGCGTCGGGAGCCGCCGGTCGAAGCCGGTCAGCCCGAGGGCGGCGACCGCCTTCTCGGCGTGCCCGATCAGGACCTCCGGCCGTACCGGGTTCCCGGTGACGACGGCTGCGGGCCGTACGGCCTCCGGCAGGAGCGGGAGTGTCGACTCCGACGACACGGCGATTCGCGCCGCCGACCCAGCCAGCTTCCGGTTCGCCAGCCCGAGCCGCACGGTCTGCTCGTGCAGCACCAGCGGGCGCTTGCACATGCGGGCGGCGAGCCCGGCCGGGACGGCGACGTATCCGCCGGTCGCGAGGACGACATCCGGCCTGAAGTCCGACACGATCTTGCGGGCCTGGGCGACACCGAGCGGCACCCGCGCCATGTCCTTGACGTTCGCCGGACTGATCATCTTGAGCGGATTCGAAGACCGGCGGATCTTGCCCGTCGCTACCGTCGTGAAGGCGATGCCCTCGGCCGGGGCAACGCGGGCCTCCAGCCCGTCAGGCGTGCCGATCCAGAGGACATCGAGCGCGCGGTCATCGGCTGCCAGCCGGGCCTGCAACGCCCGGACAGCGGTCAACGCGGGGTAGGTGTGGCCGCCGGTTCCTCCCCCTGTGACGATGAGGCGGAAGGTACTCGACAGACGGGAAGCAGGTTCGTTCACCCCGCGCACCCTACTGGCCCGACCGCCGCCTGGAGGACGATTCGAGCCGCGCGGCGGCTACGCGTCTCCAGTGCCCCACGCCTCGGGCTTCCATCAGGGGACGCGACCCAGTGACCGACGCTGACAGCACCATCGCCAACCTGACCACCGCGCTGAAGACTGCGTGCCTCACCGACGACTGCGCAGCGAGACGCTTACGGCGCGGTCCACATCAAGCTGGCCCCCGAAGACGCCGACGCAACCAACGTCCCCGGACAGCACATCTACGGCCGCTGCGGTTCCTCCGCCCGCTCCTCCGCCCGCTCCTCCGCCTCGTGCTCCTCGTGCTCGGCCACCTGCTCCTTCGTGACCTTGGCGACCTGGCCGTCGCGACCGAAGTAGCTCCGGGACAGCGAGACCCGCAGCCGCTCCTTGAAGGAGAGCTTCCGGGCGACCCCGGCCTCGTCGACCGACGGCGGCAGCTCCAGCGGCAGATACTGCTCATACGCGGTCAGCGTGTACTTCTCCCCGGGCGAGAGCGGCTCGTGCACCTCGAGGTACTCGCCGTGCGGCAGCCGCTGGATGATTCCGGTCTCGCGCCCGTGCAGCAGCTTCTGCCGGTCCTTGTGCTGGAGGCCGAGACAGATCCGCTTGGTGATCACGAAGACCACGACCGGCACCACGAAGAAGCCGATCCGGCAGGTCCAGGTGATCGCGTTGATCGACAGCTGGAAGTGGGTGGCGATGAGGTCGTTGCCGCCGCCCGCCAGCAGAACCGCGTAGAGGGCGATCCAGGCGGCGCCGAAGGCGGTGCGGGTCGGGGCGTTGCGCGGGCGCTCATCGAGATGGTGCTCGCGCCGGTCCCCGGTGATCCACGCCTCCAGGAACGGATAGAGCCAGATGACCAGCAGCACCGTGGGGAAGACCAGGAACGGGATCAGCACCCCGAGCACCAGGGTGTGGCCCCAGAGATTGATCTCCCAGCCCGGCATCAGCCGGATCAGCCCTTCGGAATAGCCCATGTACCAGTCGGGCTGGGCGTCGGTGGACACCTGGTCGGGCCGGTAGGGGCCGTAGGACCACACCGGATTGATCTGGGCGATGGCCGACATCAGGGTGGTGACGCCGAAGACCAGGAAGAAGAATCCGCCGGACTTGGCCACATAGACCGGCCACAAGGGCGGCCCCACGATATTCATGTTCTTCTTTCCGGGCCCCGGGTGATGGGTGTGCTTGTGGTAGACGAGCAGGATCATATGGAGCGCCAGCAGTCCGAGCATGATGCCCGGAATGAGCAGCACATGCACCGTGAACAGCCGTGGCACGACGGCCGTTCCCGGGAATTGGCCGTCGAAGAAGAAGAACGACAGATAGGTGCCGACGACCGGGATGGACAGGATCGCGCCCTCCATGAAGCGCAGACCGGTGCCGGACAGCAGATCGTCGGGCAGCGAATAGCCCATGAAGCCGTCGAACATCCCGAGAATCAGCAGACCGGCGCCGGACAGCCAGTTGATCTCGCGCGGTTTGCGGAAGACGCCGTTGAAGAACGTCCGCATCATATGGACGATCATGCTGGCGATGAAGACGATCGCCGCCCAGTGGTGCACCTGCCGCATCAGCAGTCCGCCGCGCACATCGAAGCTGATGTCCAGCGTGGACTCGTACGCCTGCGACATGCGGATGCCGCTCAGCGGCGTCCAGCGGCCGTCGTAGATCACCTCGTTCATCGCCGGTTTGAAGAACAGGGTCAGATAGACACCGGTCAGAATGATGATGACGAACGTATAGAGGGCGATCTCACCGATCAGAAAGGACCAGTGGTCGGGGAAGACCTTACGAAGATTGGCCTTGGCCATCGTGAACAGGCCCACCCGGCCGTCGAACCAGCCGGCGAGGGCCTCGCCTTTTCCGGCTGGCGCGCGCCGACCGGATGGCTCATCGCGGAACCTCTGCCGGCGCTCCGGAAATGCTCTCATGTCTCAATGGGTTTACCAGGCATTCTCCAGGGATGACGGCGGCCTTCCGCCGGGTGGATCAGGGCGTAACCCCTTTGAAGGAAGAACGCTCCGGCCGGCTTGCGTCCCTGTACGTGCCTCCACCGCATCCGCGGCGCCGCCCGCCCCCCAGCGGGCGGCGCCGCGGACTCAGGCCCCGGTCAGGCCGCCGGAAGCTCTCCGGTGCGGGCCACCCGGGCGTACCAGCGGGCGCTGGACTTCGGTACCCGGGCCTGCGTCGGATAGTCGACGTAGACCGCACCGAAGCGCTTGCTGTAGCCGTACGCCCATTCGAAGTTGTCCATCAGCGACCAGAGGAAGTAGCCGCGCAGATCGGCGCCGTCCGCGATGGCCTGGTGGGCCACGGCCAGATGGGCCTGGAGGTAGTCGATCCGCCGCGGGTCGTGGACCGCGCCCTCCGCGTCCGGCTTGTCGTCGAACGCGGCGCCGTTCTCGGTGATGTACAGCGGTACGCCCGGCGCCTCACGGCTGTAGCGCATCAGCAGGTCGTGCAGCCCGGTCGGGTCGATCGTCCAGCCCATCTCGGTGCGCTCGCCCGGGGTCTGGTGGAACGCCACCCGCTCCGAGCCCGGCCACGGGGAGTGGACGCTGGCGCCGTGGCCGTCGTGGCGGGCGGGCGAGCCGTCGTTGTCGGTGGTGGCTGATACCAATGACGGTGTGTAGTAATTGATGCCCAGCGCGTCCAGGGGGTGCTTGATGACGGCCAGATCGCCATCGCGGACGAACGACCAGTCGGTGATCGAGGCGGTGTCCTTGATCAGGTCGCTGGGGTACGCACCGCGCAGCAGCGGCCCGGTGAAGACGCGATTGGCCAGCGCGTCGATACGCCGCGATGCGTCCAGGTCCTCGGGCTTGTCGCTGAGCGGCCGGACCACGGCCGGGTTGAGGCTGATGGCGAGCTGGGCACGGGCGGGGAGCGCGGCGCGCAGCGCCTGGGCGCCGAGGCCATGCGCGAGGTTCAGATGGTGGGCGGCGCGCAGCGGGGCCAGCCGCTCGGTGCGGCCCGGGGCGTGCACCCCCGAGCCATAGCCCAGGAAGGCGCTGCACCACGGCTCGTTGAGGGTGGTCCAGAACTCGACGCGGTCGCCCAGCGCCTCCGCCACGATGCCCGCGTACTCGGCGAACCGCTCGGCGGTCTCGCGCTCCGGCCACCCGCCCGCGTTCTCCAGCTCCTGGGGCAGGTCCCAGTGGTAGAGGGTGACCACCGGCTGGATGCCCGCGCCCAGCAGCTCGTCCACCAGCGAGCGGTAGAAGTCGAGCCCGCGCTGCACGGCCGGCCCCCGGCCGGTCGGCTGCACCCGTGACCAGGACACCGAGAAGCGGTACGCCCCCAGGTTCAGCTCCGCCATCAGCCGGACGTCCTCGCGGAAGCGGTGGTAGTGGTCGACCGCCACATCACCGGTGTCACCGGCGAGCACCTTGCCGGGGGTGTGACTGAAGGTGTCCCAGATGGAGGGGGTGCGGCCGTCCTCCTGGGCGGCGCCCTCGACCTGATAGGCGGCCGAGGCCGCGCCCCACAGGAATCCGGGCGGGAAGGTAAGAGTCATGGAAGCGCTCCCATTCGAGGTCGTGGGGAGGGGGAAAGGGGAGGGAGGACGGAGTGGTGGTCGCGGGCCGCTCAGCCCTTGACCGCGCCCTGCATGATGCCCCCCACAATCTGCTTGCCGAAGAGGACGAAGGCGATCAGCAGCGGCAGGGTGCCCAGCAGCGCCCCCGCCATGATCAGTGATTGATCCGGGGTGTACCCCCGGCTCAGACCGGTCAATGCCACCTGCATGGTCGGGTTGCCGTTCTGCGTGAGCGCGATGAACGGCCAGAAGAAGTCGTTCCACGATTGGACGAAGGTGAGCATCCCCAGCACCGCCATCGCCGGACGCGCCGCCGGGAAGACGACATGCCAGATGATCCGCAAGCTGCTCGCGCCGTCCATCCGCGCCGCCTCGATCAGCTCGGTCGGCAGCGCCTGGGAGAGGTACTGCCGCATGAAGAAGACCCCGAAGGCGCTGACGAGCGTCGGCACGATGACCGCCTGGAGCTGGTCGGTCCACTCCAGCTTGGCCACCATCATGTAGAGCGGCACCACGCTGAGCTGGGGCGGCACCATCATCGTCCCGATGGTGAGCATCAGCAGGATGTTCTTGAAGCGGAAGCGCAGCTTGGCGAAGGCGAAGCCCGCGACGGTCGAGAACAGCACGGTCGACGCCGCGACCGTGCCCGCCACCACCGTCGTGTTGAGCAGCGCGGTGCCCATGTTGGCGCCGTTCCACGCCTTGTCCAGGTTGTTGAAGAGGTTGCCGCCGAACCACAGGGGAGGGGGTGTCTGGGCCAGCCGGGTGTTGGTGCGGGAGGCGGCGATGGCGGTCCACACCAGCGGGAAGAGCGAGCCGATGGTGAACAGGATCAGCACGGCATAGGTGATCTTGCCCCCGTGCAGCTGCCTGCCCGCTCGGCCGCGGCCCTTTCCGCCCCGCGGAGTGGTGCGCGCCGGAGCTGCCGGATCGAGTGTCTGCCGGGAAGAGACAGTGGCGCTCATGGTTCTCCTCGTCTCCCTCACTGGCTCTTCCGCAGCCGTCGCGCGAACAGCGCGTTGGCCGCGGCGATCAGCAGCAGGATCAGGAACATCGTCCAGGCGATGGCGGAGGCCCGGCCGAGGTGCAGGTTCACCCAGCCCTGCTCGTACATGTAGAGGCCGAGCGTCTGGTACTGGTGATCGGCGCCGCCGGTGGCCGTCCCCGCGGTGTTGAACAGCAGCGGCTCACCGAAGAGCTGGGTGGCCCCGATCGTGGAGACGACGACCGTGAAGAGGATGGTGGGCCGCAGCGACGGGACGGTGACATGCAGGAACTGCTGCCAGCGCGAGGCCCCGTCCAGCGCCGCCGACTCGTACAGATCGTTCGGCACGGCCTGCATGGCGGCCAGGTAGATCAGCGCGTTGTAACCGGTCCACCGCCAGATGACGATCGTGGAGACCGCGATCTGCGAGGTCCAGGTGCCGTTCTGCCAGTCGATGCCGTCCAGCCCGACCAGCCCCAGAGCCCAGTTGACCATGCCGTAGTCACGCCCGAAGAGCAGCGCGAACACCAGCGTGGCGGCAGCGACGGAGGTGGCGTACGGGGTGAGGATCGCCACCCGGAAGAACATCGAGGCGCGCAGCCGGTAGTTGAGCAGATGCGCGATCCCGAGGGCCATCACCAGCTGGGGAACGGTGGAGATCACCCCGATGGTGAAGGTGTTCCGCAGCGCTTTCCAGAAGAACTCGTCTTCCCACAGCCTGGAGTAGTTGTGCCACCCCGCCCACTCCAGATGGGTGGGGTCGGTGAGCTCCACTTGGTGCAGCGAGGCCCACCCCGTGTAGAGCAGGGGGAAGAGGCCGAAGGCGGCGAAGAAGACGAAGAAGGGGGCGACGAAGGCGTACGGGCTCCATCGCACATCCCAGCGGTAGCGGCGGCTGCGCCGGTCGCGACGCCGCTGCTCGGCCGGGTCGGGCGCCGGCGCGGTCGCGGCGCGCGGGGCCGCGCCCCCCTGCCCTGCGGGGGGCGCGGCCGTATCAGGGGTAAAACCGGAAGGTGCGGTCATGTCCGGCTCACTGGTCCAGCGCGTTGTCGTTCGTCTTGATCGCGGCCTTCCAGCCTTCGTCGGCGGACTTGCCCTGCTGCTCGACCTGGAGCAGGCCGACATCGGTGAAGTTCTGCTTGATGACGGCGTCCTTCGGGCCCAGGACCTGCGTCGGACTCTCCTTCGCGGCCTGGGAGAAGATCTTGCCGATGGGCGCGTCGCTGAAGTACGGGAGCTTGGCGTCGGCCACCTGGGGAAGGTTGTACGCGGCCTGGGCGCTGGGGAAGCTCGCCTGCTTCTCGAAGAGCTTGGCCTGCTGCTCGGGCGCGGTCAGCCAGGTGGCGAGCTTGACCGCCTCGTCCTTGTTCTTCGCCGCCTGCGGCACGGAGAGGAAGGAGCCGCCCCAGTTGGCGGGCTTGGGAGCGGCTGCGACGTCCCACTTGCCCTTGTACTTGTCCCCGGCGTACTCCTTGATCTGGCCGAGCATCCAGGCCGGGCAGGAGACGGTGGCGAACTTGCCGTTGGCGAGCGCCTGCTGCCAGGGTTTGGTGAACTCCTGGAGCCCCGCGGAGAGTTTGGACGCGGACGCGTCGGTCGCCAGCTTCCACGCCTTCTTGACGGCCGGGCTGTCCTTGTAGATGGGCTTCCCGCTCTTGTCGTAGTAGACCTCCGAGCCGCCGGAGACCGCCGCGTTGAACAGTCCGCCGGCCGAGTCCAGGAACGCGGCTCCGCCCGGCGCCTTCTTCGCGTAGTCCTTGCCGGCGTCGAGGTACTTCTGCCAGTCGCCCGCCCAGAGCTTGGAGACCGCGTCACGGTCGGCCGGGAGCCCGGCCTGCTGGAAGAGGTCCTTGCGGTAGCAGATCGCCATCGGGCCCACGTCCGTGCCGAGGCCGATCGTCTTTCCGTCCTCGGCGGTGGCCTGTGCCCACTTCCAGTCGAGGAAGTTCTCCTTCTTGACGCCGTCCGCCTTCGAAAGATCAACGAACTTGGCGGCCTGGGTGGTGGTGACCTCATTGATGTTGCCCACCTCGACCGCCTGGATGTCGGCGAGCCCGCTGCCCGAGCCGAGATGGGTGAGCAGCTGCGGGTAGTAGTTCGAGGCCGGGTCGATCACATTCTCTTCGATCTTGATATCCGGGTGCAGCTTTGAGTACTCGTCATAGAGCCCGGCCTGTTTGAAACCCATGACGCCGTACGTGCCGACGGTCACGACCGTCTTGCCCTTGCTGTCGCCGCCGCCGGACGAGCCGGCGGATCCGTCGTCGCCGTCATCGGCGCAACCGCTGAGCAGCCCCGCTCCTAAAGCGGCGACGGCCGCGAGGACCACGGCTCTGCTGCGGTGACTACCAGTGTTCCTGCGCATTCCGTCCTCCTAGCGCCCCGCCCAACGGCTTCCGGCCAAAAAGTAGTGATACATGGCTCTTTGAGATGCATCGAGTCGGGTGGGCATCGTGCGGGTTGTGTATGGCTCAGGTACGGTGGGAGCGCTCCCAGCTGTGATGTGTTGAAGGGTCGCGGCTCCCCGCTGGGGTGTCAAGGGAGTGCGCGGAACAACTTCCCGAAACCACACTGCTGTTGAATGTCCCCGCAGCCGCCCATTCGGGGGGTTGGAGCTGCTGGGCATGGACGGCTGGAGGCGCGATATGGCAGGAACGCGGCGGCATGGCGGGGGGCGGGGACGGCCGACCCTCGAGGAGGTGGCGGCCCGCGCCGGAGTCGGCCGCGGCACCGTGTCCCGGGTGATCAACGGTTCGCCCCGGGTCAGCGACCGCACCCGCACGGCCGTGGAGCAGGCCGTCGCCGAACTCGGCTATGTGCCGAACCGGGTGGCCCGCGCCCTCGCCGCCAACCGTGCCGACGCCGTCGCCCTGGTCATCCCCGAGCCCGAGACCCGGCTCTTCGCCGAACCGTACTTCTCCGACATCATCCGCGGCGTCGGCGCCGAGCTCGCCGACACCGATCTCCAGCTGCTGCTCACCCTCATCCGCACCCCCAAGGAACGGCAGCGGCTCGCGGACTACCTCTCCGCGCACCGGGTCGACGGAGTGCTGCTGGTCTCCGTCCACGCGGACGATCCGCTGCCCGATCTGCTGGAGCGGATCGAGATGCCCGCGGTGCTCAGCGGCCGCCGCTCGGCGCATGAATCGGTCCCGTACGTCGACTCGGACAACACCGGCGGCGCCCAGTCCGCCGTGGAGCACCTCATCGGCCGCGGCCGCGAGACGGTCGCCACCATCACCGGCCCGCTGGACATGTATGTCGCGCAGTGCCGCCTGGAGGGCTACAAGGCCGCGGTCCGGGCGGCGGGCCGGGAGGTGGAGGCGGAGCTGGTGGCGTCCGCGGACTTCACCGAGGAGGGCGGCCGCCGGGCGATGCGGCAGCTGCTGAGCCGGCGCCCGGACCTGGACGGCGTCTTCGCCGCGTCGGACGTGATGGCCGCGGGCGCCCGCCAGGTGCTGCGCGAGAACGGGCGCGGCGTCCCGGACGATGTGGCGCTGGTCGGCTTCGAGGACTCGGCCGTCGCCCGCCATATGGACCCTCCGCTCACGAGTGTCCGGCAGGCCACGGAGGAGATGGGCCGGGCGATGGTGCGGGTGCTGCTGGAGGAGATCGCGGGGCGCTCGGACCGCACGGCCAAGCGGCCGCA
>NZ_JAAAYH010000231.1:0-14651 GCF_018035285.1 Streptomyces sp. MK37H
CGGAAGTCGGGGATGGACTTCCTGACCTCGGCGGGGGTGCGGAAGGCGGGTGGGAGGTCGAGGCAGTTGACGGCGGGGTTGGCGTACATGAGGTTGGCGTACGAGCCGTCGGTGTCGCGCTCGTAGTAGAGGTCGGCCAGGTTGAGCAGACCGCCGCCGTGGCCGCCCATCGCGGAGCGGAGGGCGGTGCGCAGCTGGGGCCAGGCGGTCTCGTCGTACATGGCGGAGATCACGCCGATCGTGGCGAGCGGCTCGCCCAGGGCGCGGGACTCGCCGGTGCGGACCGGGTGGGAGTCGAGGCGGGCGAAGAAGGCGCCGAGCCGGTCGCGGGCGGCAGCCACGGAGCCGGTGCCGAGGGGGCAGCCGGCGCGGCGCACGCAGTCCTTGGCGAAGGCGGTGAAGGCGGTTTCGAAACCGGCGGTCTGGTCGCGGTTGATGCGCCGGGAGGACAGCGTCGGGTCGAGCGCGCCGTCGAGGACGAGACGGCCGACGCGGTGGGGGTAGAGGTCGGCGTAGGTGGCGCCGAGGAAGGTGCCGTAGGAGGCGCCGACGTAAGTCAGCTTCCGGTCGCCGAGCGCGGCGCGCAGTACATCCATGTCGCGGGCCGCCTCGACCGTCGAGACATGGCCGAGGATCCGGCCGGAGCGGGTCGCGCAGCCGCGGGCGAACTTCTTGTAGGCGGTGACGAGGCGGTCGGTCTCGCCGCGGCCGTCGGGCGTCTGGTCGGTGCGGGTGAAGGCGTCCATCTGCTTGTCGCTCAGACAGGTGATGGGCTCGCTCTCGGCCACGCCGCGCGGGTCCATCGCCACCATGTCGTAGCGGGCGCGCACCCGGGCCGGGTAGCCGACGGCCGCGAAGCTCTGCAGATAGCCGACCGCGGAGCCGCCGGGGCCGCCGGGGTTCACCAGGAGCGAACCGAGGCGGCGACCGGTGCCGGTGGCCTTCTTACGGGAGACCGCGAGCCTCAGATCCTGGCCGGTGCCGGGTCTCGCGTAGTCGAGCGGGGCCTTGAGCGTGGCGCATTCGAAGTCCGCGCCGCCGCAGGGGCGCCAGCTCAGCGTCTGCTCGTAGTACGGCTTGAGGGCGGCGGGGACGGCCTTCTTCGACAGCGACGCGGCGCGCGGCGCGGAGGCGTCGGCCGAGCAGCCGGAGGACAGCAGGGCGGCGGCCGTAAGGGTGGCACCGAGGGTCCGGAGCGGGCGGCTGCTGTGTCGGGTGTGCATGGACTGATCCCTCGGTTCGCGGTCGAGTCGCGGGATCGCGCCGGCCGGATCACCTGGATCACCCCTGTACTGGTTCCTATGGGACAGGGCCGGTTCGCCCCCTTACGGAGAGTATCCACCCGGATACGCTCCATGCGTCCAGCGACAAACCCGTACGGGTGACTCAGCCCGCCCGCAGCGCCATGGTCATCGCCTCGACCGCCAGCAGCGGCGCCACATTGCTGTCCAGCGCCTGACGGCAGGCCGTGATCGCCTCTATCCGGCGCAGCGTCCGCTCGGGCTTCGAACCCGACGCGATCCGCTCCAGCGCGTCCCGTACGTCGGTGTTGGCGAGCGCCACCTGGGAGCCGAGCTGGAGGGCCAGCACGTCCCGGTAGAAGGCGGTCAGATCGGTGAGCGCGAGGTCGAGGCTGTCGCGCTGGGTGCGGGTGGCGCGGCGCTTCTGGCGGTCCTGGAGCTCCTTCATGGCCCCCGCCGTGCCGCGCGGCAGCCGCCCGCCCGTACCGGCGGCGGCGCCCAGGGCGGCGCGCATCTCCTCGGTCTCCTTGGCGTCGACCTCCTCCGCCACCTGCTTGGCGTCCTCGGCCGCGGCGTCGATCAGCTCCTGGGCCGCCTTGAGGCAGCCGCCGACGTCGTCGACGCGCAGCGGGAGCTTCAGGACGGCGGCGCGGCGGGCGCGGGCCCGCTCGTCGGTGGCCAGGCGGCGGGCGCGGCCGATGTGGCCCTGGGTGGCGCGGGCGGCGGAGGCGGCGAGCTCGGGGTCGATGCCGTCGCGCCGGACAAGGATGTCCGCCACGGCGTCCACCGGAGGCGTACGGAGGGTGAGGAGACGGCAGCGGGAGCGGATCGTGGGCAGCACGTCCTCGAGCGAGGGCGCGCACAGCAGCCATACGGTGCGCGGCGCGGGCTCCTCCACGGCCTTGAGGAGAACGTTTCCCGCGCCCTCGGTAAGGCGGTCGGCGTCCTCCATGACGATCACCTGCCACCGGCCGCCGGCAGGCGAGAGCTGGGCCCGGCGGACGAGCTCACGGGTCTCCTTGACGCCGATGGTGAGCATGTCCGTACGGACCACCTCCACATCGGCATGGGTGCCGATCAGGGCGGTGTGGCAGCCCTCGCAGAAACCGCAGCCGGGGGCGCCGCCGAGCGCCCGGTCCGGGCTGACGCACTGCAGCGCGGCGGCGAAGGCGCGGGCGGCGGTGGCCCGGCCCGAGCCGGGCGGGCCGGTGAACAGCCAGGCGTGGGTCATCCTGGACGACGCCATGGGCTCCCCGACGGGGCCCTCGGCCGCCACACTGGCCGCCGTGACCAGGGCATCCGCGTCCCGCGCGGCAGCCGACAGCTGGGCCGCCACTCGGTCCTGCCCGACCAGGTCGTCCCACACCGCCATGACTGCCTCCGCCGCTCGTCCCTACGGCACCCCATTGTGGTCCACCCCACCGACAACCGAGCGCGCCGGTCGTCCGCGAAACGGCGCTCGGCCGACCGGTGAGGGGCCCTCCGCCGACGCCGTGAGGGGCGCTCCGCCCGTGCCTCGCCGTCGGCGTCCCGCGATCGGTCAGGCGCGGCCGTCGTCGGCGGCACCCGGCCGGACGGTCAGGAGCGTTCTCTCAGCGCCTCGCCGCAGCGGCCTGCCGCTGACGGCCTGCCGTTGGCGGCCTGCCGTCAGCCGGACGCAGCGTCGGCGCGACGCCCGGCCGAACGGTCAGCGATTCTCCGTCAGCGCCGGCCGTCTGCCGGACGCGGCCATCGGTGGCACCCGGCCGGACCATGAGCAGCCCTGCGCCGGCTCACCGCCGTCAGCGGCCCACCGTCGGAACTCCAGCCGACGGCCGGGCGCGGCCATCCGCAACGGCGCCCGGCCATACCGTCAGCACCCCCACCGTCAGCGACGGGGGCCGTCCTCGTCGTCGCGGGGGCCGAGCAGTTCGTCGGCCAGGGACGGGAGGTCGTCCAGGGGAGTCTCCTCGGCCCACTCGGGGCGGCGGCGCCGGCGCGGCGGTTCCGCCCCGCCCTGCGCCTGACCCTGGTCATAGCCCCGGCCCTGGTCATAGCCCTGGCCCTGGTCCTGCCCGTACTGCGGCATCTCGCGCGTGCGCTCGTTGCCCTGACCGTGCTCCTGGCCCTGGCCCTCGTCCGGGCGGAACAGCCACGGCGGGACCCGGTCCGTCGGGTCGGCGGAGCGCTCGTCCCGTACGGGCGGCAGAACGGCCGTCTCGTCGGCCGCGTTCGTGGGCGGCTCGGCGGGCGGCTGGGGCAGGACGGTCGTCTCCTCGGCGTCCGGGCCACCCCGGCGCTCCGGGCCGTCCTGGGGCCGTACGGGCGGGAGCACAGCGGTCTCGTCGGCGTCCGGGCCGCTCTGGGGCGGTACGGGCGGCGTGGGAGGCACGGGTGGCAGCACCGTGGTCTCGTCGGCCGCCGCCGACCCGGTGCCGGGACGGCCGGACTCGCCGCCGTGCCCCGCCCGCGGGTCGAACCTCGGCGTCTGGACCGTCTCCGTCGTGTCCGGGTGCGAGTCATCCGCACCGGAACCCGCCGCGCCCCGGGCGCCGCCGGTGCCCCGGGGTCCGTCCTCGTCCTCGGGCGGCGGGGCCGGAACCTCGGTCTCCACGGTCGGCGCGTCCGCCCCGGAGGACGCCGCGTCCGCCGCCAGCCGTGCCTGCTCAGCCCGCAGCAGCGCCTCCTCGGCCTTGCGCTGCTCCTCCTGGCGGCGCGCCTCGGCCTCGGCCCGCCGCTGCGCGTCCGCCTCCGCCTGGAGGCGGCGCCGCTCCTCCTCGGCGGCGCGGGCGCGGTCCTCGGCCTCGATGCGCTTGCGGTCCTCCTCGGCCCTGCGGCGCGCGTCCTCGGCCCGCTGACGGGCCGCCTCCGCCTGCCGCTCGGCCTCGCGCCGGCGGGCCTCCTCCAGCTCGAGCCGCTTGCGCTCCTCCTCCTCGGCACGGGCCTTGGCGAGCGCCTCCTGGCGCTCGCGCTCCAGCCGCTCCTCCTCGGCCTTACGGGCGGCCTCTTCCTCAGCACGCCGGCGGGCCTCCTCCTCGGCGGCCTTACGGGCCTCCTCCTGGGCCCTCACCTCCGCCTCGGACAGCGGCAGCATCTGGTCCAGGCGGTGGCGCACCACGGAGGTGACCGCCTCCGGCAGCTGCCCGGCGTCGACGACGATGTAGCGGGCCGGGTCGGCGGCGGCGAGGGCCAGGAATCCGGCCCGTACGCGCTGGTGGAACTCGGCGGGCTCGGACTCGAGCCGGTCCGGGGCCTCGGTGAAGCGTTCGCGCGCGGTCTCCGGCGAGACGTCCAGCAGCACCGTCAGATGCGGCACCAGGCCGTTCGTCGCCCAGCGCGAGATGCGGGCGATCTCGGTCGCTGCGAGGTCGCGCCCCGCGCCCTGGTAGGCGACGGACGAGTCGATGTAGCGGTCGGAGATGACGACCGCGCCGCGCTCCAGAGCGGGGCGGACGACGGTGTCGACGTGCTCGGCGCGGTCCGCCGCGTACAGCAGCGCCTCGGCGCGGTGCGAGATCCCGGCGGAAGAGACGTCGAGCAGAATCGAGCGCAGCCGCTTGCCGATCGCGGTGGCGCCCGGCTCACGGGTCACCACGACCTCGTGTCCCTTGGCCCTGATCCACTCGGCCAGCGCCTCAACCTGCGTGGACTTGCCCGAGCCGTCGCCGCCCTCGACGGCGATGAAGAAGCCCGTGGCGGCCGGGCCCTCGTCCGCGCCGCCCCCGCCGAGCAGCGCCTCGCGCAGATCGCGCCGCAGCGGCACGCCCTGCCGGTCGTCGGTCCGGCCGAGGACCAGCGCGGCGACGGGCAGCAGCAGCGCGCCCACCAGCATCAGGGTGAAGGCCGCGCCGCCGTGGGCGAAGACGAAGTCGCCGCTGCCGAGCCGGTGCGGTCCGATGACGGCGGCGAGCAGCGGCGCGGCGACCGCGCCGAGCCCGACGCCGACGCGGACGACGGCCTGCACATGCTCGGTCATCCGGGGCCGGCGGGTCTCCTCGGACTCCTGGTCCAGGAGGGAGTGGCCGGTGTGGGCGGCGACACCCGCCGACACGCCCGCGATCAGGGCGATCAGCACGACGGTGGTGGTGTCGTGCACCAGGCCCACCGTGAGCAGCGCGAGCCCGGTCAGCGCGACCGACAGCGCCAGCAGCCGGCGCCGCGACAGACCCGGGAGGACCTTCGGGGCCCAGCGGATGCCCATCGCCGGACCGCCGGTCAGGACGAGGACGAGCAGGGCGAAGCCGACCGGCCCGCCGCCGAGGTCCATGGCCTGCAGCGGGGCGACACCCACGGCCGCGGCGATCGCGCCCGCCACCCCGGCGCAGGCGAGCACCAGCAGCGGAACGGCTCCGGTGCGGCCCTTGTCGGCGCCGCTCCCTGAGGCGGCGCGGGGGCGGCGCAGCCCCTCCAGGGGGGAGCGGGTGCGGCTGGTGTGCGCGCCGGGCAGTTCGACGAAGGTGAGGATCGAGATCGACGCGGCGAAGAGTCCGGCGCCGACGTACGAGCCGAGTGCGGCCTGGTGGGTGTGGAACCACTCCACGCCGGTGCCCAGCAGCCTGCCGATGAGCGTGACGACGAGCAGCACGGCGGCCGCGATCGGCAGCGTCAGGAAGTTCGTACGGAGCGAGAGCCGGCGCAGCGCGTCCAGGTGGTCGGGCAGCGGCCGCACGGCGGCGCCCTCGGCGGGTGGTGCCGGGAGCAGCGAGGGGGCCGCGCTGTCCTTGGCGACCGTCCAGAAGCGCTCCACGACGCCGATGACGAAGGTGGTGATGAGCAGCCAGGCGACGGCGTCGGCCGGGGCCCAGTCGATCCACAGCGGCGCGATGAGGAGCAGCGCCAGCCGCAGACCGTCCGCGCCGACCATGGTCCAGCGGCGGTCCAGCGGTCCGGAGGGGCCGATCAGCGCGGCGAGCGGCCCGAGGAGCACCGCGCCGAACAGCACGGTCGCGAAGAGCCGTACGCCGAGCACCACCGCCACCGCGAAGGCCGCACCGCGATACCCGCCACCGAAGGAGTCGGCCGCCACCGACGCCTGCAGCGTCAGCAGCACCAGCACCAGTACGGCGAGCACGTCCCCGGCACCGCCGACGAGTTGAGCGCTCCACAGCCGTCGCAGCGGCTGATAGCGCAGCAGGGCTCGTACGGCCCGCTCGCGGGAGTCCGCGGCAAGGGCACCGGAAGTGGCGGTCACGTCCGTTGGCTGCTCTCGCGTCATCCCGCCAGCCTATCCGGATCACATGAATCCACGGCCCCCGGCCGAACAAACGGGCGGTGAGCCGTGGATGGCGTGTGGATTGCTCCGCCTTCCTCCGCTTTCCCGCCCGCTGCTCGGCCGGCTACTCGGCGTTGGCCGACGACCGCTCGGCCGCCGTCTTCTTGGCGGCGGTCTTGGCGGCCGTCTTCTTGGCGGCCGTCTTCTTCGCGGTCGTCTTCGTTGCCGCGGTCTTCTTGGCGGCCGTCTTCTTCGCGGTCGTCTTCGTTGCCGCGGTCTTCTTGGCGGCCGTCTTCTTCGCCGCCGTCTTCTTGGCCGCGGTCTTCTTCGCCGCCGTCTTCTTGGCGGTCTTCTTGGCCGGGCCCTTGGCGCGCTTCTCGGCGAGCAGCTCGAAGCCGCGCTCGGGCGTGATGGTCTCCACGTCGTCGTCGCGGCGCAGCGTCGCGTTGGTCTCGCCGTCCGTGACGTACGGACCGAAGCGGCCGTCCTTGACCACCACGGGCCGCTCGCTGACCGGGTCGGTGCCCAGCTCCTTCAGCGGCGGCTTGGCCGCGGCCCGGCCACGCTGCTTGGGCTGGGCGTAGATCGCCAGCGCCTGTTCGAGCGTGATGGTGAACATCTGCTCCTCGGTCTCGAGCGACCGCGAGTCCGTGCCCTTCTTCAGGTACGGGCCGTAGCGGCCGTTCTGCGCGGTGATCTCCACGCCCTCCGGGTCGGCGCCGACCACGCGCGGCAGCGACATCAGCTTGAGCGCGTCCTCCAGGGTCACCGTGTCCAGGGACATCGACTTCAGCAGGGAGGCCGTGCGCGGCTTGATGGCGTTCTTACCGCTCTTGGGGGTGTCCTCGGGGAGCACCTCGGTGACGTACGGGCCGTAGCGGCCGTCCTTGGCGACGATCATGCGACCGGTCTCGGGGTCGGGACCCAGCTCGAACTCACCGCTCGGCTTGGCGAGCAGCTCCTCGGCGAGCTCCACGGTCAGCTCGTCCGGCGGCAGGTCGTCGGGGACATCGGCGCGCTGGCCGGAGCCGCCCTCGACCTCCGTCGGGCGCTCGACGTACGGCCCGTAGCGGCCGACGCGCAGCACGATGCCGTCGCCCACGGGGAAGGACGAGATCTCCCGGGCGTCGATCGCGCCCAGGTCGGTGACCAGCTCCTTGAGGCCACCTAGGTGGTCGCCGTCGCCGTTCCCGGCCTCGGCGGCGCCGGCCTGCGCGCCCTCGCCGAAGTAGAAGCGCTTCAGCCACGGCACGGCCTCGGCCTCGCCGCGCGCGATGCGGTCGAGGTCGTCCTCCATCTTGGCGGTGAAGTCGTAGTCGACCAGCCGGCCGAAGTGCTTCTCCAGCAGGTTGACCACGGCGAAGCTCAGGAAGGAGGGCACGAGCGCGGTGCCCTTCTTGAAGACATAGCCGCGGTCGAGGATGGTGCCCAGGATCGTGGCGTAGGTCGACGGGCGGCCGATCTCGCGCTCTTCCAGCTCCTTGACCAGCGACGCCTCGGTGTAGCGGGCCGGGGGCTTGGTCGCGTGGCCGTCGGCGGTGATCTCCTCGGCGGTGAGCCCGTCGCCCTCGGCGACCTGCGGCAGCCGGCGCTCGCGGTCGTCGAGCTCGGCGTTCGGGTCGTCGGCGCCCTCGACGTACGCCTTCATGAAGCCGTGGAAGGTGATCGTCTTACCGGAGGCGGAGAACTCGGCGTCCCGGCCGTCGCTCGCCTGCCCGCCGATCTTGACGGTGACCGAGTTGCCGATCGCGTCCTTCATCTGGGAGGCGACGGTCCGCTTCCAGATCAGCTCATAGAGCCGGAACTGGTCGCCCGTGAGGCCGGTCTCCGCCGGGGTGCGGAAACGGTCTCCCGAGGGGCGGATGGCCTCGTGCGCCTCCTGGGCGTTCTTGACCTTGCCCGCGTAGGTGCGCGGCTTGTCGGGCAGGTAGTCGGCCCCGTACAGCTGGGTGACCTGCGCCCGGGCCGCCGCCACCGCCGTGTCCGACAGGACGGTGGAGTCCGTACGCATATAGGTGATGTAGCCGTTCTCGTACAGCTTCTGCGCGACCTGCATGGTCGCCTTGGCACCGAAGCCCAGCTTGCGGCTGGCCTCCTGCTGCAGAGTCGTCGTGCGGAACGGCGCGTACGGCGAGCGGCGGTACGGCTTGGACTCGACCGAGCGCACCGTGAAGGCGGTATCGGCGAGGGCCGTGGCCAGCGAGCGGGCGCCCGCCTCGTCCAGGTGGAGGACGTTGAGTCCGGCCTTGATCTGCCCGAGCGAGGTGAAATCGCGCCCCTGGGCGACCCGGAGGCCATCGACGGCCGTAAGGCGGGCACCGAAGGTGCCGGGGTCGCTGACATCACCGGCCCGGCCGGTGGCGAAGGTGCCGGTGAGGTCCCAGTACTCGGCGGAGCGGAAGGCGATGCGGTCGCGCTCGCGCTCGACGACGAGACGGGTGGCGACCGACTGGACCCGGCCCGCGGACAGGCCGCGCATGACCTTCTTCCACAGGACCGGCGAGACCTCGTAGCCGTAGAGGCGGTCGAGGATGCGGCGGGTCTCCTGGGCGTCGACGAGACGCTGGTTCAGCTCGCGCGGGTTGGCCACGGCGGCCCGGATGGCGTCCTTGGTGATCTCGTGGAAGACCATCCGGCGCACCGGGACCTTGGGCTTGAGGACCTCCTGGAGGTGCCAGGCGATGGCCTCGCCCTCGCGGTCCTCATCGGTGGCCAGGAAGAGCTCGTCGGAGTCGGCGAGCAGCTCCTTGAGCTTCTTGACCTGGCTCTTCTTGTCAGCGTTGACCACATAGACGGGCTGGAAGTCGTGCTCGACGTCCACGCCGAGGCGCCGGACCTCGCCGGTGTACTTGTCGGGGACCTCGGCCGCACCGTTCGGCAGGTCCCGGATGTGCCCGACGCTGGCCTCGACCACGTATCCCGGGCCGAGGTAGCCCTTGATCGTCTTCGCCTTGGCAGGCGACTCGACGATGACGAGTCGGCGGCCGCCCTGTGCGGTCTCGCTGGTGGTCGGGGACAACTTGGCTCTTCTCTCCGGTCGACTCTCGGTGAACGGGCAGTGCCGCGCGGGTAACGCTCACGGCCTCCCTCTACGGTGACGCTGCGGAGTGTGACGGTACATCCCGCCCCCGTGTCAAACGGAAAAAGCCCGCAACGCCACTCGAACGGTAACCCGACAACCGTCCTGTCTGCCGCCCGGACCGGCACGAGGCAGCGTGGAAGGCCCTGTCAGGCGTAACCCAGGCACCAGATTCCGCCGCCGAGCGCGGCGATGCCGAAGAGAAGGGAGAGCACCGCGGAAGCGACAGGACTCACACCGTGCGCGACGGGCACACGCAGCCTCAGGCGCGCCGCCGTCCACAGCAGCAGCGCGGCGCCGAACAACACGAATGCCGTTCCGGCGAAGATCGCAGGTCCGCTCTCCATGGCGGGAGCGTGGCACGCGCGGGAGGCGTGAGCGCGAACCCCGGGTGAACAGCGCGCGTCGCCTCGCCGGGCCCCGTCCGCATCCGCCCCGGGACGACCCCTTCGGCGCCCCCGGCGGCAGCTTCCTGCCACCCGGGGGCGCGAGGCAGAAGCGCTGTACCACCGGCGCACGCCCCCAGCGCACGCGCGGCGCGTTTCTTGTCGTGGCGTCCCTATGCCGTCATGACATCTCTATGCCGTCATGCCGTCATGCCGTCATGCCGTCATGCCATCTCTACGCCGTCGTCGCCGACCGGCCGCAGAAAGCCCTGCTCGACCAGGAGCCGGATGGACTCAGGAGTCCGGTCGCGCAGCACCACCGGGTCCTCCCCGAGCAGCTGGGCGATGGCATCCAGGATCCGGCCGGCGCTGAGTGTGCCGTCGCACACACCCGCGAAGCCCGCCCCGACCGTGTCCACCTTCGTCGCGCGCCGCATCCCCCGGTGCTGCCTGAGCACCACATGCTCGGGGTCCTCGGCCCCGGGCGGGCCCACCTGCTCCTGGACGACCTCGTCCGCCAGCCGGAAGCGGGCGGTCAGCAGCGCCGCGTCGTCATGCGTGCGCAGGAAGTCCTGCCGGTCGAAGTGGGCCATGACCTCGGCCCCCAGCGGCTGCTCGACCGGATGGGGCCACTCCTCCACGGTCACCGACGGCCGGTCGGCGCCGGACTTGCGCAGGGTGATCCAGCCGAAGCCGACGGCCGTGGTCTTCCGCGCCTCGAACTCGTCCAGCCACGCGTCGTAGCGCGCCGCGTACGCCTCGGGACCGGCCAGGTGCTCACCGGCGTCACGCAGCCACAGCTCGGCGTACTGGGTGACGTCCTGCACCTCGCGCTGCACGATCCACGCGTCACAGCCGGGCGGGACCCAGGAGGCCAGCCGCTCGCGCCAGTCCTCCCCCTCGACGTGCTGCCAGTTCGCCAGCAGCTGACACCAGCCGCCGTCGGCGAGATGCCCGACGGACCGCTGGACGAGGGTGCGGCACAGATCGTCCCCGGACATCCCGCCCTCCCGGTAGACCAGCTCGCTGCCCTCCGGGGAGCCCGGGGAGATCACAAAGGGCGGGTTGGAGACGATCAGGTCGTACGTCTCGTCCCGGACCGGCTCGAACAGCGACCCCTCCCGCAGATCCGGCTCCGGCGCCCCGGACAGGGCGAGGGTCAGCCGGGCGATGGCCAGGGCGCGCGGATTGCGGTCCGTGGCGGTCACGCGGGTGGCGTGGCGGCCCGCGTGCAGCGCCTGGATGCCGGAACCGGTGCCGAGGTCGAGGACCCGGTCCACGGGCGCGGGCACGGTGAGACCGGCGAGCGTGGTGGACGCTCCGCCGACCCCCAGGACGAGCCGGGAGCGGTCCTCACGGCCGCGCGCGCCGCCCGGGCCACCGATCCCTGCCGCGCCGCCGACCGCGCAGCCCAGGTCGGAGACGATCCACCAGTCCTGGCCCTCGGGCCCGCCGTAAGGCCGCACGTCCACGCTCGCGCGCACCTCGTCGCCGTCGCGCACCAGCCAGCCGTCGGCGAGGCAGTCCTCGGCCGGGAGGGCCGCGGCCGCCCGCCCGTAGGCCACGGGGCGCTGCAGCAGGAAGAGCCGCACCAGGGTCTCCAGCGGGCCGCTCCGGCCCCGGGTGGCGCGCAGCGCCGGGACGGTCTCCCCGCGCGCCAGGGCCGTGTAGGCGGACGGGCCGAACAGGTCCAGCAGACCGTCGGCGGTGAAGGAGGCGACCGACAGCGCCTCGCGAAGGCGGGCGGTGCGCTCGGGGTCGGCGGCGGGGAGGCGGAACGAGGGCTGGTGCGTACTCACGCCCCCATTGTCGGGGCAATCACCCACAGCGGGCGACGGCAGTCGGCATCGGGACGACGTCGCCCGCGCCGGCCGGGGTGACGGGACGACAAAGGGCGCGCCGGAGGGCGGCGTTGGCCCCCTGGCGGCAGAAACTCCGGGACGGTCCACGTAAGGACTACGAGGACCGCCCGGTAGGACCACGAGGGCTACGAGGGCCGGCGAGGGCCGGCTAGGACTGCGTCGTGGCGCCGCCGGCCGTCTTCGGCTTCTGGCAGCCGGGCTGCTTGGCCATCGCCGAGCCGACCTTGCCCTCCTGCAGCTTCTGCAGGGCCTGGTCGCCCGACTTGCTGAGCTTGTCGAGCTCATCGGCGACGCCCGCGAGCCCCTGGGCGAACTTGGACTTGTCCGAGGTGTCCAGCTTGTCGATGGCCGACTTCAGCTTCGTGTACGACGCCGAGGTGGCGTTGAGCTCCTTGACCGCCTGCTTCTGGGTCTTGTCGCCGTTGTCCACGGGCGGCGGGCCCGCCTTGTTCACGGCCTTGGCGAGTGCCCCGTAGGACTCGGAGATCTCCTGGAACGCCTTGGAGTCGGTCTGCTGCAGCTTCTTGGAGTCCTGCTCGTCGGCGGCACCCTGGATCGCGGTGTTGGCGCCCTGGATCTTCTTCAGCTGAGGCTGCACCTCGTCACAGACGGACTTGGCCCAGTCGTTGACCTTCTTGTCATCGTCACCGCCCCCGCAGCCGGTCAGCGCCAGTACGAGTGCCGCACCGCCGGACAGTGCAGCCACAAGCTTCTTGTTCACCGGATTGGTCCCTTCCATGGCTCTCGGCCCCGGAACATACACGTCCATCCGGCGAAGCCCACCGGGAGAGCGTCCCGTATGCATATCTTTATAGCCATTTGCACCACGCTCATTGTGGACATGGCCTCATCGAGCGGATGGCGCACCGCGGACAGGGAAGCGGACGGACGATGTGCCGTCGCACACCGCCCGCCCGCATGTCGCGGGGTCCTTCCCGGCCCCCTGGCCCCTTCCGGGACTAGGACACCACCGCCGCGTCGGCTGACTTCGCCACGTGCTCGGAGTTGTCTTCGTCACCTACGGCGATTCCGCGCCGCTTGGAGATGTAGACGGCGGTCACGATGATCACGACGGCGATCACCGAGACGGCCGCGCGCAGCCCCGGGCTGGCGTTGCCCCCGTAGGAGAACTTGACCACCGCGGGGGCGATCAGCAGCGCCACCAGGTTCATCACCTTCAGCAGCGGGTTGATCGCGGGGCCGGCGGTGTCCTTGAAGGGATCGCCGACCGTGTCGCCGATCACCGTCGCGGCATGGGCATCGCTCCCCTTGCCGCCGTGGTGACCGTCCTCGACCAGCTTCTTCGCGTTGTCCCAGGCGCCGCCGGAGTTGGCGAGGAAGACGGCCATCAGCGTGCCGGTGCCGATCGCGCCCGCCAGGAACGAGCCGAGCGCGCCGACCCCGAAGGTGAAGCCGACGGCGATCGGCGCCATGACGGCGAGCAGACCCGGTGTGGCCAGCTCGCGCAGCGCGTCCCTGGTGCAGATGTCGACGACCCGGCCGTACTCGGGCTTCTCGGTGTAGTTCATGATCCCGGGCTTCTCGCGGAACTGCCGCCGCACCTCGAAGACCACCGCACCGGCCGACCGCGACACCGCGTTGATCGCCAGCCCGGAGAAGAGGAAGACGACGGCGGCGCCGAGGACGAGGCCCACGAGGTTGTTGGGCTGCGAGATGTCCAGGTTCAGATTCATCTCCCCGGCCACGGAGGTGTGCACGTCGCTCACCGCCTCGGCGATGGCGTCGCGGTACGAGCCGAAGAGCGCGGCCGCCGCGAGCACCGCCGTCGCGATGGCGATGCCCTTGGTGATCGCCTTGGTGGTGTTGCCGACCGCGTCAAGGTCGGTGAGCACCTGCGCGCCCGCGCCCTCGACATCGCCGGACATCTCGGCGATGCCCTGGGCGTTGTCGGAGACCGGGCCGAAGGTGTCCATGGCGACGATCACACCGACCGTGGTGAGCAGACCGGTACCGGCGAGCGCCACGGCGAACAGCGCCAGCATGATCGAACTGCCGCCGAGCAGGAACGCGCCGTAGACGCTCAGCCCGATCAGCACCGCCGAGTAGACGGCGGACTCCAGACCCAGCGAGATACCGGAGAGCACCACCGTGGCCGCGCCGGTCAGCGAGGTCTTGCCGACGTCCCGCACGGGACGCCGGGTGGTCTCGGTGAAGTAGCCCGTGAGCTGCTGGATGAGCGCGGCCAGCACGATGCCGATGGCGACCGCGACGAGCGCGAGCACCCGTGGGTCACCGCTGTGGCCGAGGATCTCGCGGTTGGTGACGCCGTCGAGGTCCGCGTAGCTGGACGGCAGATAGGCGAAGACCGCGATGGCCACCAGCGCCATCGAGATCAAGGCGGAGATGAAGAAGCCCCGGTTGATGGCGCTCATCCCGCTGCGGTCGGAGCGGCGCGGGGCCACGGCGAAGATCCCGATCATGGCGGTGACCACGCCGATGGCCGGGACGAGCAGCGGGAAGGCCAGCCCGGCGTCGCCGAAGGCCGCCTTGCCGAGGATCAGCGCGGCCACCAGGGTGACGGCGTACGACTCGAAGAGGTCGGCGGCCATACCGGCGCAGTCCCCGACGTTGTCGCCAACGTTGTCCGCGATGGTCGCGGCGTTGCGCGGGTCGTCCTCGGGGATGCCCTTCTCAACCTTGCCGACGAGATCGGCGCCGACGTCGGCGGCCTTGGTGAAGATGCCGCCGCCGACCCTCATGAACATCGCGATCAGCGCGGCGCCGAGCCCGAAGCCCTCCAGCACCTTGGGCGCGTCGGCCGCGTAGACCAGCACCACGCAGGAGGCGCCCAGCAGTCCGAGGCCCACGGTGAACATGCCCACCACACCGCCGGTACGGAATGCGATCTTCATTGCCTTGTGCGAGACGGCC
>NZ_JAAAYH010000232.1:0-14573 GCF_018035285.1 Streptomyces sp. MK37H
TTCCGAACGGGAGAGCCGCCGCCCGGACGGAAACCGGTCGGCATCTCGTATCGCGCGTCCGTATCGCGCATCCGTTCTGGTACTCGCTTTTGTGTACTCGCTCGCCGGAGGCTACGCCGTGCCCTCGCACGCCCCTGACCACCCAGATCCGCTCTCGGAGCCGCTCCCAGCGCCCGTCTCGGACCCCCTCGCGGACCCCCTCGCGGACCCCCTCGCGCGGGAGCGCGCCCATCTGACCGCGTCCCGCGCCGCGCTGCGTGCCATGCGCGCCGACGTCGAGGCCCTCGACCTCCGGGACGTCGCCGCGAACTGGGTCAACGCCGAAGCGCTGCACCACCAGGTCAGCGAGCGCATCAAGGCCCTCGCCGACCTCGCCGACATCCCGCTCTTCTTCGGCCGCCTCGACTATCTGCACGCGCCGGGCGCGGAGACGGCGGAAGGCGCCGAAGGAGAGGGCCCCGCCGCCGAAGGCGGCTCAGCAGACACTTTTTACATCGGCCGCCGCCATGTGCACGACGCGGACGGCGACCCCATGGTCATCGACTGGCGTGCCCCCGTCTCCCAGCCCTTCTACCAGGCGTCCAAGAAGGCGCCGATGGACATCGGGCTGCGCCGCCGCTTCGGCTATACGGGCGGCGAGTTGACGGCGTACGAGGACGAACGGCTCTCCGACCCCACCGAGGGGGAGCAGACCAGCAAGCTGCTCCAGTCCGAGATCGAGCGCCCTCGCGTCGGCCCGATGCGCGACATCGTGGCGACGATCCAGCCGGAGCAGGACGAGATCGTCCGCCAGGGGATCGGCGGCACCATCTGCGTCCAGGGGGCGCCTGGCACCGGTAAGACGGCCGTGGGACTGCACCGGGTGGCGTATCTGCTGTACGCGCACCGCGAGCGGCTGGCCCGCTCCGGCACCCTGGTCATCGGCCCGAACCGCTCCTTCCTCCACTACATCGAGCAGGTCCTGCCCGCCCTCGGCGAGCTGCAGGTGGCCCAGGCCACCGTCGAGGACCTGGTGACCCGGCCGTCCCTGGGCGCGGTGGCGCGGGGCGCCGACTCCGCCGACGCGGCCCGTATCAAGGGCGACGCACGGCTGGCCGAGGTGCTGCGCCGCGCCCTGCGCTCTTACGTCACCCGGCCCACCGAGCCGTGCGTCGTGGTGCGCGGCTCACGCCGCTGGCGGGTGCCCGGGTACGAACTGGAGGAGATCGTCGAGGAGTTGCTCACCCGCGACATCCGCTACGGCGCGGCCCGCGAGGCGCTTCCGCGGCGCATCGCGCACGCCGTGCTCGTCCGGATGGAGCAGGCGGGCGAGGCGCCCGACGACCGGGTCCAGGACGCGGTGGCCCGTAACCCCGCCGTGAAAGCGACCGTCAAGGCGGTCTGGCCGCCGGTCGACCCGGCCAAGCTGGTGCTGCGGCTGCTCTCCGACGCCGACTTCCTGGCCGAGCACGCGGACGGCCTCCTCGACGCCGACGAGCAGAAGACCATCCTGTGGGCGAAGCCGGCGCGCGGGGTGAAGTCCGCGAAGTGGTCCCCGGCGGACCTGGTGCTGATCGACGAGGCCGCCGATCTCATCGAGCGCACCCCGTCACTCGGCCATGTGGTCCTGGACGAGGCGCAGGACCTCTCCCCCATGCAGTACCGCGCGGTCGGCCGCCGCTGCAGCACCGGCTCGGCGACCGTGCTCGGCGACATCGCCCAGGGCACCACCCCGTGGGCGACGGCCAGTTGGGAGGAGGCCCTGATCCATCTGGGCAAGGAGGGGGCGGGGATCGAGGAGCTGACCCAGGGCTTCCGCGTGCCGCGCGAGGTGATCGCGTACGCCTCCCGGCTGCTGCCCGCGATCGCCCCCGGCCTGTCGGAGGCCACCTCGATCCGCGAGGCGGCGGGCGACTTCTCCGTACGGGCCGTGGGCCCCGCGGAATTGGACGCGGCCGTGATCGCCGCATGCCACGAGGCCCTGGGGCATGAGGGCTCGATCGGGCTGATCGCGGCCGACGCCCGTATCCCGGCCCTCGCCCAGGCCCTCGACGCGGCGGGCCTGACCCACCTCACCCCCGGCGAGGAGACCAGCGCCGAGTCCCGCCTCACCCTCGTCCCGGCGACGCTGGCCAAGGGTCTGGAGTACGACTACGTGGTCCTGGACGAACCGGCCGCCGTGGTCGACGGCGAACCCGACGAACGCACGGGGCTGCGCCGCCTGTACGTGGCCCTGACGCGTGCGGTGTCCGGGCTGACGGTGGTCCATGGGGCGCCGTTGCCGGAGCGGCTGGCGGCCTGACGGGGGCGGGGTGCGGTCCGGCGGTTGGCCTCTGTTCAGGCCGCCTCTGTTCAGGCCGCCTCCGCTCAGGCCGCCTCGGCTCAGGCCGCCTCGGCTCAGGCCGCCTCTCCTCAGGCCACCGGAACCGGGGCGTCCAAGGCCGTGCGCCACTGGCCGACCGCGGTGGCGTCCACCGGGCCCGACCAGCCGTCGGGGCGGGCCGCGCCGCCGATGTGGAAGGCGTTGACCCCGGCGGCGCGCAGGGTGGGCAGGTGGTCCAGGCGCAGGCCGCCGCCCGCCATGATGCGCGCTTCGTAGCCCGGGGTACCGGCCCGCTCGGCCTCGGCGAGCAGGGTCGGCAGACCGTCGTCCACGCCGCGCGCGGACCCGGCGGTGAGATACGTGTCGAGGCCGGGGATGTCGGCGAGCCGCTTGCGCAGGCCGTCGCGGTCCGCGGCGCGGTCGATGGCCCGGTGGAAGGTCCAGCGGCTCTCGTCCACGCCGCCGCCCGCGCCCACGACCTCGGTCAGCGCGGTCACGGCGGCCAGGTCGACCCCGCCGTCGTCGGTCAGGAAGCCCAGGACGAACTCGTCCGCCCCCTCCGAGTGCAGCGCGGCGGCGGCCTCGCACAGCGCGTCGAACGCGTTTCCGGTCGCGAAGCCGTCCGACGCGCGGAGCATCACCCGCACCGGCAGATCGACGGCCGAACGAACGGCGGCGAAGGTCTCACGGGATGGGGTGAGCCCGTCGGCGGCCATGTCGGTGACCAGTTCGAGGCGGTCCGCCCCTCCGGCCTGTGCGGCGATCGCGTCCGCGGGGGTCAGGGCGATCACCTCGAGCAATGGTCTAGACATGCACGACAGCTTGCCACACCGCACAAGAGGGCAAACCGCTACCCCACAATTGGCCCATGCCCGCACCCACACCCACCCGCCATCCGGCCCATGACGCCCTGCTCACCCGCTGGACGGACCTCCTCACCAGCGCCCGCGACGCCACGACCCCGTCTCCCGTTCCCTACGGCGAAGACCTCCTGACCCGCTGGGCCGAGCCCCAGCGCCGCTATCACACCACCGATCACCTGCTCGCGGTCCTGGACCGGGTGGACGAACTGCTCCCCCACGTCCAGGCCCCCGACCCCGCCGCGATCCGCCTGGCCGCCTGGTTCCACGACGCCGTCTACCTCCCCGACCGCTCCACCAACGAGGAACGCAGCGCCCGCCTCGCCGAACGCGCCCTCCCGGAAGCCGGCGTCCCGGACGCCCGCGTAGCCGAAACCGTCCGCCTCGTGCTCCTCACCACCGACCACGACCCCACCGAGGGCGACACCAACGGCGAGGTCCTCTGCGACGCCGACCTCGCCGTCCTGGCGGGCTCACCCGAGGACTACGGCGCCTACGCGGCGGCGGTCCGCGAGGAGTACGGATTCGTCCCCGACGACGCCTTCCGCGAGGGCCGAGCGAACGTCCTCCGCCATCTCCTCGGCCTGCCCTGCCTGTTCCGCACCCCGATCGGCCACGACCGCTGGGAACAGGCGGCCCGCCACAACATGACTACGGAGCTGGAGCTGCTGGGCGCGTAACATGTACCGTTCGCGGCTCTAAAGTTGACGCACCATCCGCGCACGCCAGGGGGGCAGCATGGACAACAACGCAGTACACCTCGATGACCAGACACTCCCCTTCTGGGTCGAGGTCACCGAGGACGGCGACGACGACTCGATGGGCATCCTCGGCGGTGGTGACCCCGAGCTGCGCATGGTCCCCCTCGGCCCGCTCCGCAAGAACCTGGCGGCGACGGTCGATGCCCTGCAACAGGTCTTCGCCGACGTGTCGGCACGCGGTGGCACCCTCCCGCTGGCCGAGGCCCAGCTGTCCTTCCAGGTCACGGCCAGCGGCGGAGTCCAGCTCATAGGCACAGGCCAGGTCCAGGGCACACGAGGACTCACCCTCACCTTCAAGCGCCCGTAGACCGCGGCCCGCACCATGATCACGCGGTACAAGGCACTACTCATCGGCGCAAGCGACTACGACGAGCCGGGCATCACCTCCCTGCCGTTCGTACGGGACGACCTCCAGCGGCTGGCCACGGCACTGACCGACCGAGGTTTCCACTCAGCGGAGATCGCCGAGCACCGGCGCGGCATCACCCTCAACTTCGTCAAAGACCAGGTCAGCCGCTTCCTGCGGGAGGCTAAGCGGCACGACACACTGTTCATCCTGCTCAGCGGCCACGGTCAGCACTTCCAGGGCACCGACTACCTCATTCCGGAGGACGCCAGCTTCCAGGTTCATCCGTTCGCGGACAGCTGCGTCCCTCTCGACTGGAGCAAGCAGCTCAACGAGTGCGCAGCGGCGCAGGTCGTCTTCCTGATCGACGCCTGCCGGGAGGGCATCGAGCAGGACTCCATGGGCCCGGCGGGTGTCGAGGGCTGGAGCAAGGGCAAACAGGCCGCAGCCCTGGGACGCAAAGTTGCCCATGCGTACGCATGCTCCCCGGGCCAGTTCGCCCTGTTCGTCAACGACAAGGAGAACGTCCAAGAAGGCACGGACCTCGGGACGACGCCCAATGAGTCGTTCAGTCTGTTCTCCCGCGCTCTGTGCGATGTAGTCGGAAGCCGACCGCACGCCCTGCACCTGGGCGAGTTCGAAGAGGCCATCCAGGAGCGAATCGCCCAGCTCCACGCCGCCTACCGCAAGTCGAAGCCGGTCCAGCGCATCCGGGTCGGCACCGATGTCGACAAGCGCGACTTCGCTGTCCTGCCGGGACCGACCCGTGAAGCGCGAGAACACCCGTGGGTACGAGCTGTCATCGGTCATCCAGCCTGGGAACGGTGTGTGTCCAGCGACGCGCTCAAGGACGTGTGCGTCGCCTTGGCGAACCGACTGGCGGAGTCGTACGAGAGAGCCGCAGCATCCCTGCGCGACGACCCATGGCACGACGCCGAACTGGCAAAACGGGCCAACGACCGGATGGAGTTCCTGACCAGCAAACTACCCAAGGACGTCTCGCTGTCGCCCACCGAGTCCGCACTCCTCGCCCTGCTGCCCTTCGTCAGCCAGGCGTTCTGGGCCCAGGAAGCCGCCCGCCGGATCGGCGCCCTGACGGGTCACAAGGCCAGCCGCACTCCGGAAAGCGATGCCTTCCGATCCTTCGTATCGCGCTATCCCCGTCTGGACCGCCGACTTCGACGGCTCCGGCAAACCGGCTCCACCGACGAATCGGCGCACCACATCCGGTGGTGGCTGTTCCACCGCTGGCTACTGCAACAGCCCGACGTCTATGCACCCCAGTCCCTCAAGGAACTTCTCGGCCCCATTGTCTCCGACCCCGACCACCCCGTCTGGCCTCGGGAAGCGCTGTCCGGCGAACGCCTGCTTCGCTTCATCAAGGATCAGCGCACCGCCCCCTTCGCGCCACCGCGCCCCGGCGAACTCGCCGACCACGATCCAATCGCCGCCAGCACCCGTGACGAACACGAGGTCCGCGAACCCCTAGTCGCCTGCCTTACGAAAGCCGCCCACGCACTGGCCATCGACCCAGTCGACCTTCCCGAAGTCGTCGCCGAACACCTCGGTATCTCCGACAGCGTCGACCTGACCAAACTTCTCGGCACTCTGCGCTCCTCCCAATGGCTTGGATCCGGCGCGGGGCGCGCGCTCAAGGCCGTCTGCCAGCATCCAGCCGTGGAGATCTCACTCCAAGAGCACGCGCAACGTGTCGACTCCTTACTCCGCGGCATCAACCAAGCCTCGACGAAGACGGGCCACACTCTCGCCCCACTGATCACCCTGCCTCCGTACGCCAACGCGGGCGGCGTCCGCCCCAGCGGAAACGCCCCCGCCAATCTCTCTTCCGGCATCCGCTTCCATCTCGCCGAGGACCGGGTGCAGGAGCTGCTGATGGGTGAGGAGCTCTACGGGGACCCAGGCCTGGCCGTCCGCGAGCTGTACCAAAACGCGCTGGATGCATGCCGCTACAGGGACGCGCGGACGACGTATCTGCGGCGCACGAAACACCGGCCGGCCAACTGGGAAGGACTGATCGAATTCACCCAAGGCATCGATTCCTCCGGCCGTCCGTATTTGGAGTGCCGCGACAATGGCATCGGCATGGGCGTCAATGAGCTCAGCCGCGCCTTCTCCCAGGGCGGAGCGCGCTTCGTCGACCTACCCGAGTACGTCGAGGAGGCCGCATACTGGGCCGAGCTCGATCCCCCAATCGAGCTGTACCCCAACAGTCGGTTCGGCATCGGCGTCCTCAGTTACTTCATGCTCGCGGACGAGATCACCGTCCATACATGCCGCCTTGACCGGGATGGCCGCCCAGGGCAGCTCCTAAAAGTCACCATCGCGGGCCCCGGCAACTTGTTCCGCATCGAGGATGAAGGCCCCGGCGACTCGGCAGGCACACGGGTGAGGCTGCACCTGACGGCGCGGGCAGCGCAGCAGTCGGCATTGGACCAGTTGTCGTCCGTTCTGTGGGTGGCGCAATACCGAACGCGGATGGTGCATGGTGCGCGAAGCCAGGAATGGGAGCCGGGAGTACTGCGCGACGACTTTGCCACAGATATCTACAACCATGCCCGAAGTCCACGGAACACGGTGGGGCGCCCCTTCTGTTCTTCCGACCCGGACCTGTGGTGGGCCGAGGACGGCGCAGTCGTTCTCGCGGACGGCCTCTGTGCCGATGGCCGCTCTACACACCCGCGCGCAGTGCCCGGTGTGGTCGTGAATCTGCACGGCCGCTACAGTCCCAAACTGTCCGTGGACCGTCGACGGATGCGAGCGTTCGACGCTTCACGGGTGCAAGCGATAATGCAAACCGCGCTGCCCAGTCTGCTTCAGGTTGCCCGCTCGGTGCTGACCCCTGACTGGCTGGCCGAGGCGAGTTCCTTCTCCTTGTCGTTCGCAGACGAAGTCACTGAGCGGGCAGGTGAGGCAAGCGTTACGTGGCTCATCGATGGACATGAACTGCCCGTGGAGACCATCGGATTCTTTCCACCCGACTTCATGCTGCTCCCGCTACTCACTGGAGAGTATCTACCCCTCTTCAATCCGCATTTTTCTTTACTCACTCGCCTTCTTCCCTCCCCGGTCCTGCGGTGGCGCCTGCGGGCCCTCTACGCGACGGGCGTCGGCGGCTCACTGGGACCCGGCTCTCCCAGTGAGCGTTCCCTCTTTTCGGCCCGTCCATCAGACCTACATCTACTGAGCGCCAACTGCCAGAAAAGCATCACCTCATGGAATGAAGCCACCAAAACGAACCAATTTTTCTTTGATTACGATGCACTTTCCGTACCCAATACGCGCCAATCGGCGATTGCGGCTCTCGCCGAACTTTTTCCTTGGCGGCCAGCATCCGCCCATGTTACAGCCGCCGACGTATTCACGTGTGTCGCCAAGACCCAATGCCCGGCCACCCATGTCGTAGCCCGACTGAAGCAATTGGGCTACCGCACACCATCATCACTATCCGACGCGGTGAATGTGACCGCTAACGATGTAGCGTTGCTGCATCCTCTAGGTGATCACTTCGGCTGGATGGACCCTGGGTCGACACTTTCGATACCACAGGTTTCCTATAGTGCCGCCCGTGCCACCTGTTCACCCTCCGACGCGGCCGCACGTCTACGCCAACTTGGCTTCGGAGTACCCGACTACGCTTACCGGAAAGCTCCGTGGACTTCTGCAGACGCGAAATTACTCCGTTCGCTGTGGAGCCGGGACCCTGAGCCTGTACCGACAGCACGGGCTGACGAGATCTCGACCGCCCGTGTCGTGTCCGTGGCATTTATCACCCACCGGTCTATCAGCGATGTAATTCAACTGCTGACGGATGCCGGCTTCGCCACCTCCCCCGATGCGGCACGTCTCGACTCCACTCATGACGACGACAGCGTGCTTCTCTCGGACCATTTTCCCATCGACCGAGTCATCCCCAGAGGTCAACTGGCTGCGATCGCCCAGCATCTCGACAGAACAGTGTCCGATGTCGCAAATCGCCTTGCTGAGCTGGGGTTCGAGGCACCTGCCCCCCTGCCTGCCTCTGAACTCGTGACCCAAGAAGATGCACAGCTATTCAAGCGCGGGCGCCGACTTCCATCGAACTGGCCTGCCGAAAACAGGCCAGTCGATGTATACAGCCTCGTCAGTCTCGCGAGGCGGGACCAAGTTCGGCTCCCCGACTTGGCTGCTCGCCTCATGAATCTCGGCTACACCATTGCACCAGATCATTCAGCGCTGGAAGCGCTGAATGATACTGAGCCTGCGAACCTCAGAGGAGCAACCCCTGAGGGAACCCACGAACTCATGCCCATTCCGCAAGAACGCCTGTACGCAGCCGCCCAGCTCGTCCGTAGACCCATCAAGGAGGTCGCCAACGAACTGACTGAGCTGGGCCTGCATGTCCAGCCAATATCTGACGAGTTTGCGGCTGAAATAGAAACTGAGCAACTACTCGCTGACGTCCTCAATCCGAAGATCTCGATGACCATCGAATGCGCACGCACCGACCACCGTATTGGCCCAATTTCCCTACCAGCGCTCGCCTCAGTCGCGTTACGCTACCGGATCACCTTCCGCGAGGCGGCCCAGCTAGCCTCGCGGCTCGGCATGTCCCACGAGGCGGAAGACTGGTTCGAGTAAGACGCCTCAGTCAGACCGCAGGGAACTCGGCGCGCATGAGGGCGGAGACGAACGACGACCAGCCCTCCGCCGGGAAGATCAGCGTCGGGCCGTGCGGGTTCTTGGAGTCGCGGACCGGGACAGCGGCCTGGGTCTGGGCGAAGGTGCGGGAGAACTCAACGCATTGGCCGCCGCTGCCGTCGCTGTACGAGGACTTGATCCACTCGGCAGTGGTGAGATCCAAGTCGGCGCTCATTCGCGGTACTCCTTCGACACGGTCTTGATCAGGGTTAGTGATCGATCCGGGGACAGCGCATGCGCCCTGAGCAGATCATAGTCATCCAGGGCGGCGGCGACCGTCTGAGGAGAGTCGTGCATCCTCCCTCCTACCCGGGTCTCGGTGTAGAGCACCGTGGGAGAGTCCTTGAAGTGCAACAAGGTGAAGGGCTTCGCGTGCGCGGCCGGAGCGCCTGCCGAGAACGGCATGACCTGAAGCTTGACGTGTGGTGACTCGGCTGCCGTCAACAGGTACTCAAGCTGCCCGGCCATGACGTCAGCACCGCCAACCACCGTTCGCAGGCACGCCTCGTGCAGGATGACCCACAGGAGCGGCGGAGCCTCCGCCTCGAACACCTCACGCCGACGTAGGCGCGCTGCGACCTTGCCCCCAACCACCTCTGCTTCTTCTTCCGGATGGGACGACCGGAAGGTGGCCTGCGCGTAGTCCTCCGTCTGCAGGATGCCGATCACGAGGTTCGCCGAGTAGTCCAGCACCCGCGACGCCTTGCGCTCCAGGTTGAGATACGGGGTGAACCACGAGGGGTGGTCGCCCTCGTCGATCCTCCGGAGCATGTCCGCGAACAGGTGGCCCGTGCCGAACGCGACGTCGCAGCCTTTCGCGAACTTGTCGCTGGGTCTGGGCAGGAGCTTCCCGGCCTCGACCCTGCTGACGTACGCCTCCGAGTACCCGGCGGCCTGGCCCAGGCGCTTCTGTGTGAGCTTGCGGGCGAGACGGACCTGCTTGACGTCACGACCGAAGCGCTGGAGCGGATTCAAGTTCGCGGTTGGGGTCGTCTCGTCCAATGCCGTGACCTCTCGCTATGTGATCGTGGCCAGCATCGCGGCAGGTCACCGACTTGCACACTGCCATTCAAGGCGTCTCATTCTATTGGCTGCCGCGTTTCTCTGGTGACCAATTGACTACGCACGGTGCCCGTCCAGGGTGTCCAGAGAACAGCTGAGTGGAGCTGATGTCATGAACGGCCTACGCCTCCTGCCGTGGTCCAGCCCGGAGGGCAAGCCCTGCTACTTGTCGACGGACGACGACAACAGCCGGTTGAGCCGGAAGGCAGACGAGGTCGAGGCGCTCCAACTCGCCATGGGCGCCCAACTACTCGCCCATGCCCGGGCCATGCTCGACGAGGACAAGGCGAGCAGCGGCGAACTCCGCTTCCTGACCCGGCGACTGGTCGAAGCGTTGACAGACGCGTTACGAGTCGCCGAGAGCAGGGGTGGACGGCTGCTTGTCCATAGCGAGCGCGGCGCTGACGAGCGGAACCAAGCCGATCAGTGACGGTAGTCATGCGGCCGGTTGGTGTAGGTGTGACCGGTGGAGGCGGTCCAGGTGGCGACGCCCGTTCGGGAGTCGCGCCTCACAGACCAGTCGGGGTGGTGGGTCTTCATGCGGTGGTGACGTCTGCACAGGGCCCCGAGGTTTTCCGGGACCGTCTGGCCGCCCGCCGCCCGGTCGTGGTGGTTGAACGGCTCGACATGGTCCAGGTCGCAACGGTGGGCGGGCATACGGCAGGTCGGGAAGGTGCAGTAGGCGTCGCGGGCGATGACATGACGCTCGGTTTCGGCCGTGGGTTTGTAGGTCGTGGGGTCGGTTTTGACCAGCATCCCTGTCTTCGGCTCGATGATCAGGCGGTGCCAGATCGTGCCCTTGGCGAAGGCGATCCTTCGGGCCTGCCCTGCAGTAATCGGGCCGTAGCCCTTGAGCTGGGCCGGGTCGTCGCTGTCGCCGATCAGGACATCCAAGGGGACGGTGACCTGGACGACCGCCGCCGAGCGGCCACCTGCGATCAGCCCGCCCGGGACTGGCCTGTCCGCGACCGGTTCGCTGAGGCCCGACCCGTCGGGAGCCGGCTCGCCCGGGGCCGGTTCACGCGGAGCCCGCACGCCTGAAGTCGCCGCACCCGGGTCAGTGCGATTGAGCACCAGGTCGACCAGGGCGTCCACCCGCTTCTGCTCCAGGGTGCGGCCCTCGTCGGGCAAGGTGGCGGCGTGGGCGTCCACAGCGGCGTTCATGGCGGCGGCCTGCTCGGCCGGAAGGGTGGCGCCCCAGAGCGCCATGCCGTCGTCCTTCGGGTAGTGGACCATCTGCCGCTCCCGCTTACGGGCCTGGTGGCGCTGCTCGGCGCCGTGCGGATCGGCTCGCAGGATCTCTCGGGCCAGAGCGCGGCGGGTCTGGCCAGTGGCCATGCCTGGCATCTTCTCCACCAAGGCGGCCTCGACCTGTCCCGCCACCTCAGGGTCCAGGACCGCGCATGCCTCGGTGACGGCCACGGCCTGCATGTAGCAGATCTCTCCGCGCTCCAGCATTCCCAGGGTGGTGGGGTAGTGTCGGTCGAGCTCTCGGGCGACCTCCAGGCGCTTTGCGGCCGTCGTGCCGGACAGCTTCAGCGCACAGGCGACTTCCTCGCAGGTGAAATTCCAGGCGGCCTCCGTGGCACGATCCCGTACTGCCGCCGGGAGCTCCGCCTCGGCGTCCGCTTCCAACGCGGCCAGGATCTGGGCCTGGTGTGCCTGGATCCATCCCGAATGACGCTCCAGGGCTTTCAGTGCGTCGATCCGGCCAGTGCGGGACAGCTTCTCCGCATCCAGGACCGGCAGTACGGACGCGGTTTCCGGCCCCGGTGCCGCTGTTGCCAGATAGGCGGCCCATTCGTCCGGTGCGCCCGGGCCGTTCAGTTCACTGGTCGTCTCCTCCGTCACGCCGATCACCCCCTGTGATCTTCTCAACCCCGCCTCCCCCAGCGGGTTCACATCTTTATGCTTCCTCACTCAGCGTGACGACACCAGGTCACGGCCACCAGACCACTCCATCGAGTGAACGTTCGGGAGTCGAGCACCCGCTGTTCCGCGCAGAAATGCCGACGTCGTTCCACGACGTTGAGCCTGGCATGCCCTCCTCCTCCCCAGCGGATTCCGCTCGCTCCCGCATGCCCCTGGCGGTCTACGTCCTCGGGCTGTCCGTCTTCGCGCTCGGCACCTCCGAGTTCATGCTGTCCGGGCTGCTGCAACCCGTCGCGCGGGACATGGGGGTGTCGATCCCCACGGCCGGGCTGCTGATATCGGCCTTTGCGATCGGGATGGTGGTCGGGGCGCCGGTGCTGGCGGCGGCCACGTTGCGGTTGCCGCGGCGGACGACGCTGATGGCGCTGCTGGCGGTGTTCGGGCTCGGGCAGATCGCGGGGGCGGTGGCGCCGTCGTACGGGGTGCTGTTCGCGTCCCGGGTGGTGAGCGCGCTCGCGTGCGCCGGGTTCTGGGCCGTGGGCGCCGCGGTGGCGGTGTCGCTGGTGCCGGTGAACGCGCGGGCCAAGGCGATGGCGGTGATGGTCGGCGGGCTGAGCATCGCGAACATCGCCGGGGTCCCGGCCGGGGCGTTCCTCGGCCAGCACGCGGGGTGGCGGGCCGCCTTCTGGGCGGTGGCCGGTCTTTCGGTGCTCGGGCTGGTCGGGGTCGTCGCGCTCGTACCGCGTACGGAGGTGCCGACCGGGGACGACCAGCCGCGGCTGCGGGCCGAGTTGCGCATCTACCGCGACCGGCAGGTGTGGCTGGCGCTGGCCGCCACCGCGCTGAGCGGTGGCGCGGTCTTCTGCCTGTTCTCCTACCTCGGGCCGCTGCTGACGGATGTGGCGGGGCTGGACGAGGGCTGGGTGCCGACCGTGCTCGCGCTGTTCGGGGTCGGGGCGCTGCTGGGTACGGTGATCGGCGGGCGGATCGCGGACGCGCATCTGTTCGGCACGATGTTCGGGGGCATCATCGCCTCGACGGTCGTGCTGAGCGCGCTGGCGCTGACCGCGCACAGCGCGGTCGCGGCGGTGAGCCTGGCGCTGATGCTCGGCTTCACCGCCTTCTTCACCGCGCCCGCGCTCAACGCCCGGATGTTCAACCTCGCCAACGCCGCGCCCACGCTCGCGGGCGCGACGAACACCTCGGCCTTCAACATCGGCAACACGGTGGGCCCGTGGCTCGGCGGCCTCGTCATCGACGCGGGCTGGGGCTACCCGGCCGTGGCCTGGACGGGCGCCGCGCTCGCCGGTACGGGCGCGGCGACGACGGTGGCCGCGATGCGGCTGCACCGGGCGACGGGCGCCTCCCGTGTCATCGCCACATCGGCGACCGGCTCCCCGGCGAGTACGGAAGCCGCCCACGACCTGGCCTCCGACCCGTCGCGCAGCACGCGCTGAGAGACCCACCTCGCTGCGCAGGTACGGCCACACCGCCCGCGCGGGGCACCCGCGCGGGGCGCACCCTCAGCCGCGCGGGGCAGCACGAGCGGCGGCGAACATACCCGTTGTCGCCGCGCCGCGCCCCGCCGGGCGGGGCCACCGGCCCGCGGTGAAGCGCGCCCGATGAGAGGCGACAGCACGGCACCTGGCCCCGGCCCTGTCGCCGCCGCGCGCGGACCCGCGCACGGCGAGGGCGCGGCGGTCGCGCCGGGCGGCCGGTCAGCAGGGCGGCCGATCGGGCAGTCGGCAGGGCGGCAAGGCGGCCGAATGGCAGGGCGGGCGCAGGCCCGTCCATCTCGGTCAGTCCGCGTTCGCGGCCCGTTTGGGGCGGCGGAGGCCCGCGGCCTTGAGGCGGCGGAGGAGTTCCTTGCTGCCGACCTCCTCCGCGCCCGCCCGTACCGCCTTCGCGTACAGCTCGCTCGGCACGTCGTAGTGGTCGCGGTCGAAGCCTCGGCGCGGGGCGCCGATGCGGGCGGCGAAGGCGTGGAGTTCGGCGTAGGAGACATCGCTGACGAGGTGGGACCACAGGCGGCCGTGGCCCGGCCACGCGGGCGGGTCGATCAGGACGGCCATCAGAGGGTGGTGCCCAGCGAGCCCACGGGCGCCACCGCGACCGCCGTCTTGCCGCAGACCCAGTGCGGGTCGGGGCCCAACTCGGGCTCCACGTCGAGGGCGTGGAGGTCGCCGCCCGTGGTGCAGACGGGGCACAGCGGCCAGCGGCCGTACCGTTCCAGCAGGGCGTCCTGGACGTCCTGGGCGACCAGACCGGCCACGTACGCGGCGCCCTCCGGCCACTGCTCGACCCACCACCGCCGGTGCGCGATCGCGTCTTCGACCAGCGAAACGATGTCGGCGCGGGCGACTTCCCCCGCCGCGAGGTCGGCCAGGACGAGAGCGCGGGCCGCGTGCAGTGCCTGTTCGAGCTTCATGGGTCCCATTGTCACCTTTGCTTCCTCCTGACGCCTGTCCGCTTCCTCCGCGGGCCCGGTCCGCCCCGGCTCGCCCCGCGCCTGTCCGCTTCGTCCGCGAGCCCGGCCCGTCCCGACTCGCCCCGCGCCTGTCCGCTTCGTCCGCCTTCCCGTCCGTCCCGGCTCGCCCCGCGCCCGCTCGCCGACCCATCGCGTCGTCGTCCGGAGGGTTGACGGCCACCATGGCCGGAAATAGTTTTCGCTG
>NZ_JAAAYH010000233.1:0-14529 GCF_018035285.1 Streptomyces sp. MK37H
CGGCCGCGTCGCCCACTGGTTCGCCGAACTCCCCACCCCCCGCCCGGCGTTGCCCGGCGACCGCGACGCGGATGTGTGCGTCGTCGGCGCCGGACTGACCGGGCTGTGGACCGCGTACTACCTCAAACACGCCGACCCCGGTCTCCGGATCACCGTCCTGGAGGCCGAGTTCGCCGGATTCGGCGCCTCGGGCCGTAACGGCGGCTGGGCCTCCGGGCTGATCCCGGGCGCCCGCGACCGGATGGCCAGGGCCTACGGCAAACCCGCGGTCCTGGACTGGCAGCGGGCCATGAACGAGGCGGTGGACGAGGTGATCGACGTGGCGGCCCGCGAGGGCATCGACGCGGGCATCGTCAAGGGCGGCACCCTGCGCGTCGCCCGCACCCCCGCCCAGGCCACCCGGCTGCGCCACAAGGTCGAGCAGGACCATGAGTGGGGGGTGGCCGACTCGGTGCTGCTCACCCCCGCCGAATCCGCGGCGCGCATCCGTATCGACGGGGTCACCGCCGCCGCCTTCACCCCGCACTGCGCCCGGTTGCAACCGGCCGCCCTGGTCCGCGGCCTCGCCGACACCGTCGAACGGCTCGGTGTCACCATCCATGAGAAGTCCCCGGTCACCGCCATCGAACCGGGCCGTGCGATCACCGCGCACGGCACCGTACGGGCCCCCGTCGTGCTCCGGGCCACCGAGGGGTTCACCGCGTCCCTCAAGGGGCAGCGGCGCACCTGGCTGCCCATGAACAGCTCCATGATCGTCACCGAGCCGCTGCCCGCCCGGATCTGGCGGGAGATCGGCTGGGAGGGCCGGGAGACCCTCGGGGACACCGCCCACGGCCATATGTACGCCCAGCGCACCGCCGACGACCGGATCGCGATCGGCGGACGCGGGGTGCCCTACCGCTTCGGCTCGCGCACCGACCACGAGGGGCGGGTCGGCGAGCGCACGATCGGCCAGCTCACCCGGACCCTGGAGCGGATGCTGCCGCAGACGGCCGGGGCCCGGGTGGGCCACGCCTGGTGCGGGGTGCTGGCCGTGCCCCGCGACTGGTCCGCCACGGTCGGCCTGGACCGGGCCACCGGGCTCGGCTGGGCCGGTGGGTACGTCGGCCACGGAGTCACCTCCACCAACCTGGCCGCCCGCACCCTCACCGATCTGGTCCTGGCCCGCGACACCCGGCTCACCCGGCTGCCGTGGACCGGCCACGCCCCCGGCACCTGGGAGCCCGAGCCGTTCCGCTGGCTGGGGGTGCGCGGCCTGTACACCGCCTACCGCCTCGCCGACCGCCACGAGGCGGGCGGACGTGTCCGTACCTCACCCATCGCCACCATCGCCGACCTCATCGCACGCCGCCCGTGAGGCCGGGTGCCGCCGCGCCCGGGCCCGGTCCGACGGCCCTGGGCGCGGCGGCCCGGCTCTGCGATGATGAGCGGTATCCGGAGGGAGCCCGTCCAGATGCCGTTGCTCACGGTTGCCGACGTCCTGCGTCTTCCCGTCATCGTCGCGGGACTTCCCCGTGTGATGGCCGGTGAGGAGCAGCTGGCCCGTGCGGTCCGCTGGGTGCACGTCACCGAGCTGCTCGACCCCGCCTCGTTCCTCGAAGGCGGCGAGCTCGTACTGACCACCGGCATGCCCCAGCCCAACGACCCCAGCCGGCTGCGCGGCTATGTGGACCAGCTGGCCGACATCGGCGCCGCGGGACTCGTGGTGGAGCTCGGCCGCCGCTACCAGCAGGTGCCACCGGACCTGGTGGCCGCCTGCCGCGCCCGGGACCTCCCCCTGATCGTCCTGTCCCGTGGCATCCGCTTCATCGAGGTGACCCAGACCGTCCACGCGCTGATCCTCGACGCACAGGGCGAGCTGCTGCGCCGCTCCCAGCAGGTGCATGAGATCTTCACCGGGCTGACGCTGCGCAACGCCGAGCCGAAGGAACTGGTGCGCGCCGCCGCCGATCTGATGGGCCGCCCGGTGGTCCTGGAGAACCTGCTGCACCACGCGGTGTTCTCCTGTACGGCGGGCGGCACGGCCGGCCAGGTCCTGGAGGCATGGCAGCGCCGCTCCCGCGCCACGCCGACCCCCGACACCACGCAGGCCAGCGGACCGGAGGGCTGGCTGGTGGCCCCCGTCGAGCACAACGGCCGGCGCTGGGGGCGGCTGGTGGCGGTGCCGAACGCGGCCGCCCCAGCGGCCGACCCGGAACACACCATGATCCTGGGACGCGCCGCCACCGCCCTCACCCTCGCCCGGCTGATCGGCCACACCCAGTGGGACCGCCAGGCCCACACCTGCGCGCTGCTGGAGCTGCTGCGCTGGACCTACCGCGGCCGCACCGAGGCACGCATCCGCGTCGAGGCCCTCGGCATACCGGTCGTCGGCCACCGCCTCATCGCCCTCGCCATCGGCCACCACGGCGCCACCGCCGACGAGACGGGCCTGGACGACCGGCTCGCCGACGCCCTGCAGGGCTCCGGCATCCGGGCCCTGGTGGGGCGGCTCTCCCCGGACCGGACCGGGGTGCTGCTCGCCCTGGCCCGGGCCAGCGCCTGGCAGCCCGTGGTGGAGCGGGTCAGCCGGCTCACCGAGGAGACACTGGGCGCGCCGGCGGTGGTGGCGGTCGGACCGGGGGTGACCGAGATCGACCAGGTGGCGAGGGCGTTCCGGGAGGCCGAGGAGGTGGTGGACGCCATCGGCCCGGGCACCCCGCACCGGCCGTTCCACGTGCCCTCCGATGTCGGACTGCCCGAGCTGCTGTACGCGCTCCGCGACGACATCCGTGTGCAAAGGTACGTCGAGCACCAGCTGGGCAGGCTGATCGAGTACGACGAGCGCCACGCGGGCGATCTGCTGACCACGCTGCGCCACTACCTCGCCGCGGGCAACAAGTCCATCGCCGCCAAACAGATCGGCCTGTCCCGCCAGGCGTTCTACCAGCGGCTGCACACCATCGAACGGCTCCTCGGCCGCGACCTGGAGTCCGGTGTGCAGCGCACCCAGCTCCATGTGGCCGTCACCGCCCTGGACACGCTGACGGCGGCCGGCGCGGGAGGATGGGGCGCATGACATCCGACACCGGCTATCTGCTGGACAACCGGCAGCGCGAGGCCGGTCGGCGCTTCGACGCGCTGGCCGAGCTCTTCGACCCCTGGACCCTGGACCACCTCGACCAGCTCGGCCTGGCCGCCGGATGGCGCTGCTGGGAGGTGGGAGCGGGCGGGCCCTCGGTGCCCACCGCCCTCGCCGAGCGGATCAGGCCCACCGGGCAGGTGCTGGTGACCGACATCGACACCTCCTGGCTCACGGAGCTGTCCGGCCCGGCCACCGGACCGATCGAGGTGCGGCGCCATGACGTGGCCCGCGACGAGCCGCCGGGCGACGGCTTCGACCTCGTCCACGTCCGGCTGGTGCTGGTGCATCTGCCCGACCGGGCCGAGGCGCTGCGGCGGATGGCCGGGGCGGTGCGGCCGGGCGGATGGCTGGTGGTGGAGGACGCCGACCCGGCGCTCCAGCCCCTGGCCTGCCCCGATGAGCGCGGCCCGGCCGAGGAGCTGGCCAACCGGATCCGCCGTGGGTTCCGCGCGCTGCTCGCCGAGCGCGGTGTGGACCTCGCCTTCGGCCGCACCCTGCCCGCCCTGCTGCGCGGCGCCGGGCTGCACGACGTACGTGCCGAGGGCTGCTTCCCGCTGACCTCCCCGGCCTGCCGGGAGCTGGAGGCGGCCACCGTGCGTCAGCTGCGCGGGCAGCTGGTGGCGGGCGGCTTGGCCACCGAGGAGGAGCTCGAGCGCCATCTGGACCATCTGCGCGGCGAGGGCATGGACGTCACCACCGCCCCGCTCATCACCTGCTGGGGCCGGCGCCCGCGCTGAGCGCCGAACGTCCCGAGGAGCCGCACTCAGTCGAGCAGACCGAGCCGGCTCGCCGCCCGGATCGCCAGCCAGACCTCGGCGAACGCGCCGGTCGTGGACAGATCGCGGCCGGTCAGCTCATGGAAGCGGCGCAGCCGGTAGGCGAGCGTATTGGGGTGCACATGGAGCGCCGCGGCCGCCTCGTCCGTACGGCGGTCGCGCTCCATCCAGGTGCGCACCGACGTCAGCAGCCGTGAGCCGTGGCCGGTGTCGTAGCGCAGCGCCTCGCCCAGCACATGCTCGACCAGATCGGTGAGCGCGGCCGGGTCGTCGGGCAGCCAGCGGCCGGTGACATCGTCGCCGTACCGCACGAGGGCACGGCCGGACGCGACGGCGTGGGACGCCGCCCACAACGCCTCGCGCTGGGCGATCCGCAGCGGGGAGCCGGGGCTGAACGGGCGGCTCATCCCGGCGGCCACACCCGGCAGGGACTCGACCGCCTCACCCAGATCGGGCGAGCCGAGCAGATAGCGGTCCTCACCGCGCTTGAGCAGCAGACACGGCTGATCCTCCAGCGCCCGCAGCACGGCATCCTCGGTGACGCCCCTGACCACCGCCAGTACGGTCTCGCCCTCGATGGAGTGGCGCAGCAGATGGCGCCGCGCCACCGCGGGTTCGAGCGCGCCCTGCAGCAGCTCGGCGAGGATCTCCGCGCCCTCGCGGCGCAGTGTCTCGCGCTCGGTGCGGACCATGGCGAGCTGGAGGGCGGCCACCGTGGCGATGTGCTGCACCACGGCGAGCCCCGCCGGGCGCGCGCCCTCCCGTTCGAAGGCGATGAGGAAGCCCGCCGGGCCACCGGGGGAGGGGACCGGGAGGGCGAAGCCACCGGGGATGGTCGGCGGGGCGTCCGCCGAACCGGGGATCACCGACGCGTCGGGTGCGGGCACACCCGGCAGCAGCGGCCGGCCCTGGGTGGTGCACAGATAGATGTCGTAACCGGACAGCTTCTCCAGCCGGCCGAACAGCGTCGCGGTGTCCAGGTTCTCCGAGGTCAGCCAGCGCAGCGCGCCGAACACCTGCAGCTGGGCGCCCAGCCGGTGGCGGGCGTCCTCCTGGACGGCGGCGGCCACCTCCTGCGCCACCGCCATGAACGGCACGGCCAGCGGGATCTCCAGGACCGGCATCCCCCGCTCCTCGGCGGCGTCGAAGAACGCGCGGCGCAGCGGGGGCATCCGCAGCTGGGCGGAGACCGCCAGGGCGGCCACCCCGGCGTCGTCCAGCCGCTCCAGATAGGCGCGCTGCCCGGCCGCCGAGCGGGGCATCGCTATCCCCGTCGTCATGATCATCTCGGAGCCGAGCAGCCAGGGCGTGGGGTCGTCCAGCTCGCTCACATGCGCCCAGGACACCGAGCGGTGCAGCCCCGCGCCACCCGCGATCAACCGCAGCTGCAGGGCCGGATACGACAGCAGATCGTCGACCGTCACACCCTGCTCTTTGTCGTTCACCACAAATTGAGCCTAACTCTTTGTCTCAGCAACGATTGTCGCGCGGTTCCTCCGCTGTGCAGACTCGCTCGACCGGACCCCACCGGCGCACGTCAAGAAGGGACTGCAACACCATGACCGAACCCCGAGGGCCCGTCGACTCCTCCCGGGTCCCGCGCTTCGCCGGCCCGGCCACCTTCGCCAGGCTGCCCCGCCTCGACGAGGTCGCGGGGGCCGACGTGGCGGTGGTGGGCGTCCCGTTCGACGGCGGTGTCTCCTACCGGCCCGGCGCCCGCTTCGGGCCCGCCGCGGTCCGCGAGGCCAGCCGGCTGCTGCGCCCCTACCACCCGGGCCTGGACGTGTCCCCGTTCGCCACCCAGCAGGTGGCCGACGCCGGTGACATCGCCGTCAACCCCTTCGACATCGGCGAGGCCATCGAGACCATCCAGGACGCCGCGGGCAGCCTCCAGGCCGAAGGAACCCGCCTGGTCACCATCGGCGGCGACCACACCATCGCGCTCCCGCTGCTGCGCGCCGCCGCGCGGCGGCACGGCCCGGTCGCGGTGCTCCACTTCGACGCCCACCTGGACACCTGGGACACCTACTTCGGCGCCGAGCACACCCACGGCACCCCGTTCCGCCGGGCCGTGGAGGAGGGCATCGTCGACACCTCCGCCCTCTCGCACGTCGGCACCCGCGGCCCGCTGTACGGCAAACAGGACCTCACCGAGGACGAGAAGCTGGGCTTCGGCATCGTCACCTCCGCCGATGTCTACCGGCGCGGCGCCGACGAGGTGGCCGACCAGCTGCGCCAGCGCATCGGCGACCGGCCGCTGTACATCTCCATCGACATCGACTGCCTCGACCCGGCCCACGCCCCCGGCACCGGCACCCCCGAGGCGGGCGGCCTGACCTCGCGCGAGCTCCTGGAGATCCTGCGCGGACTGGCCGGATGCCGTCTGATCGGCGCTGATGTGGTGGAGGTGGCGCCCGCCTACGACCACGCCGAGATCACCTCGGTCGCGGCCTCCCACGTCGCCTACGACCTGATCAGCCTGCTCGCACTCCAAGGGAAGCGGGAGAAGACCGATGAGTGAATCCCCGGCACTGACCGAGGTCGAGAGCTACGGGGTCGAGCGCATCCCGGACGCGGACCGCAGCGCGACCCCCTTCGACCTGTTCCGCGTCGCGTTCGGTGGCGCCAACACCTTCGCCACCTGTGTGCTCGGCGCCTTTCCGATCCTCTTCGGGCTCTCCTTCTGGCAGGGCCTGGCGGCCACCGTGCTCGGCGTGGTGGGCGGCTCCCTGATCCTCGCCCCGCTCGCGGTGTTCGGCCCGTGCAACGGCACCAACAACGCGGTCTCGTCCTCGGCACACCTGGGGGTGCACGGGCGGATCGTCGGCTCGTTCCTGTCGCTGCTCACCGCCATCGCGTTCTTCTCCATCTCGGTGTGGTCCTCCGGTGACGCGCTGGTCGGCGGCGCCCACCGGCTGATGGGCGTGGACCAGAACGACGGGGTGTTCGCCCTCGCCTACGGCGTCTTCGCGCTGCTGGTGCTGACGGTGTGCGTGTACGGCTTCCGGTTCATGCTCTTCGTCAACAAGATCGCGGTGGTGGCGGCCTCGACGCTGTTCGTCCTCGGCTTCTTCGCCTTCGCGGGGGACTTCGACCCCGGCTACCAGGGGGCGTTCCCCTCGGCGTCCACGGCCGGGTTCTGGCCCGCGTTCATCGGCTCCGCCCTGATCGTGCTGTCCAACCCGGTGTCCTTCGGCGCCTTCCTCGGCGACTGGGCGCGCTACATCCCCGCCGACACCTCGCGCCGCAAGGTCGTCACGGCGGCGTTCGCCTCGCAGATCGCCACCCTCCTGCCGTTCTTCTTCGGCCTGGCCACCGCCTCGATCATCGCCAAGAAGGCCGCACCGTACATGGACGCGGGCGCGCCGAACTACGTCGGCGGACTGCTGGCCATCTCGCCCGGCTGGTACTTCCTGCCGGTGTGTCTGCTCGCCCTCATCGGCGGCATGTCCACCGGCACCACCTCGCTCTACGGCACCGGCCTGGACTTCTCCAGCGTGTTCACCCGGTTCAGCCGGGTGCAGGCCACGCTGTTCGTCGGGGTGATGTCGATCGGGTTCATCTTCCTCGGCCGGTTCGCCGCCAATCTGTCCCAGTCCATCTCCACCTTCGCCACGCTGATCATCACCTGTACCGCCCCCTGGATGGTCATCATGGTGCTCGGCTATGTGACCCGGCGCGGCTGGTACGACCCCGATTCGCTCCAGGTGTTCAACCGGCGCCAGCGCGGCGGCCGCTACTGGTTCCACCACGGCTGGAACTGGCGTGGCATGGGCGCCTGGCTCACCGCGGCGGTGCTCGCCCTGCTCTTCGTCAACGTCCCCGGCCAGTTCGTCGGGCCGTGCGGCGAACTGGCCGACGGCGCGGACATCTCGCTGCCGGTGGGCCTCGCCACCGCCTCGCTCCTCTATCTGGCGCTGCTGTGGCTCTTCCCCGAGCCGCGCGAGGTGTACGGGCCGGAGGGGCCGCGGCTGGTCCGCGCCTCGGACGCGCCCGTACCGCCGATCACCACGGAGGCCGGTGCGCCCGTGCCCGCGGTGGCGGAAGGGGCGTGAGAGCCACCGTGCGCCTCATCGACCTCTCCGTACCCGTAGCCACGGGCATGCCGGTCTACCCCGGCGACCCGCGGGTGGCCATCGCCCCCGCGCTGAGCGTCGCCGCCGACGGGGTGAACGTGCTGCACCTGGACATGGGGTCGCAGTCCGGCACCCATGTCGACGCCCCGTTCCACATCGACGACGCGCTGCCCACCCTGGACCGGCTGCCCCTGGAGCGATTCTGGGGCCGGGCGGTGGTGGTGGACGCCCGTGGCGCGGAGCCCCGGACACCGCTCGGGCCGTCCCTGTTCGAGGGCCGGCTGCGGGCCGGGGCCATCGTGCTGGTGGCCACCGGCTGGTCGCGGCACTGGGGCCACGACGACTACCTCGCCCATCCGTATCTCACCCCGGCGGCCGCCGAACTCCTGGTGGACACCGGGATTTGCACCGTCGGCATCGACGCGCTGAGCGTCGATGCCACCCCCGCCGACGAACTCCCCGCCCATCGGATCCTGTGCGGCGCCCACGCCGTCATCGCCGAGAACCTCACCGGTCTGGACCCCCTGCTCGACGCGCAGACGGCGGGAGAGCCCATCGAGGTCTCCCTGCTGCCGCTGCGGCTCCCCGCTGCCGACGGCGCCCCGGTTCGGGCCGTGGCCCGCGTCGGCTGAACCACCCACGCAAGGAGCACCACCCCATGAACGACGAGGTTCTGCGGGCCGCCGACGCCCTGGTGGCGGCGTTCGGCGAAGGCCGCCTCGACGACTACTTCGCGGCGTTCGCGCCCGACGCCACATTCGTCTTCCACACCACCTCCGAACGCCTCAGCTCCACCGCGGACTACCGGGCCCTGTGGGACCGCTGGGTCGCGGAGGACGACTTCCGCGTCCTGTCCTGCACCTCCACCGACCGGCTGGTCCAGCTCCTCGGCGACACCGCGGTGTTCACCCACCTGGTGGAGACCACGGTGAGCACCACGGCCGGTGCGGAGACCACCCACGAGCGCGAGACCATCGTCTTCCGCCGTCAGGCCCACGGCCACTGGCTGGCCGTGCACGAACACCTCTCGGCAGCGCCCGGCACGACGACGGCCACGGCCACGGCCACGACCACGGCCACGATCACGGAAACGGAACGATGAGCGAGCTTCTCGTACTGCGCAACCACATCGACGGCGAGTACACCGACGCGGCCGATGGCCGCCGCCTGGAGGTCACCGACCCCGTCACCGGCGAGGTGTACGCCACCTCGCCCCGGTCCGGCGCCGCCGACGTCGACGCCGCGATGGCCGCCGCCGCCGCGGCCTTCCCCGCCTGGCGCGACGCCACCCCGTCCACCCGGCAGAAGCTGCTGCTGAAGATCGCGGACGCGGTCGAGGCCCGGGCGGAGGAGATCGCGGAGGCGGAGTGCCGCAACACCGGAAAGCCGCGCGCCCTCACCCTCACCGAGGAGATCGCCCCGATCGTCGACCAGATCCGGTTCTTCGCCGGAGCCGCGCGTCTGCTGGAGGGCCGGTCGGCGGGCGAGTACATGGAGGGCCTGACCTCGATCATCCGGCGGGAGCCGATCGGGGTGTGCGCCCAGGTCGCGCCGTGGAACTACCCGCTGATGATGGGCGTCTGGAAGTTCGCCCCGGCCCTCGCCGCGGGCAACACCGTCGTCCTCAAGCCGTCGGACACCACTCCCGCCTCCACCGTGCTGCTCGCGGGCATCATCGGCGACATCCTCGACGAGATGGGCCTCCCGGCCGGCATCTTCAACGTAGTGTGCGGCGATCGCGAGACCGGCCGGCTGATGGTCGAGCACCCCACCCCGGCGATGGCGGCCATCACCGGCTCGGTGCGTGCGGGCATGCAGGTCGCCGCGTCGGCGGCGAAGGACATCAAGCGGGTCCATCTGGAACTGGGTGGCAAGGCCCCGGCGGTGGTCTTCGAGGACGCCGATATCGCGGCGGCCGTCGAGGGTATCTCCCTCGCCGGATTCTTCAACGCGGGACAGGACTGCACCGCGGCCACGCGAGTCCTGGTCCACGAGTCCATCCACGACGCGTTCGTGGGCGCGCTCGCCAAGGCCGCCGCCGCGATCAGGACCGGCGGTGGCATCGACGACGAGGACGTGCTGTACGGGCCGTTGAACAACGCCGGCCAACTGGCCCAGGTCACCGGCTTCATCGACCGGCTGCCCGCGCACGCCACCGTTGAGACGGGTGGCCACCGGGTCGGTGACAAGGGCTTCTTCTACGCGCCCACCGTGGTCTCCGGGCTCAAGCAGGACGACGAGATCATCCAGAACGAGGTCTTCGGGCCGGTCATCACCGTACAGTCCTTCCGCGACGAGGCGGAGGCTGTCGCGTACGCCAACGGCGTGGAGTACGCGCTGGCGTCCTCGGTGTGGACCAAGGACCACGCCCGCGCGATGCGGATGTCCAAGACCCTGGACTTCGGCTGCGTCTGGATCAACACCCATATGATCCTCGCCGCCGAGATGCCGCACGGTGGCTACAAGAAGTCCGGCTACGGCAAGGACCTCTCGGCGTACGGCTTCGAGGACTACACCCGCGTCAAGCACGTCATGACGGCCCTCTGAACAACCGCCGCCACTCCGGCCTGTCATCACCGCGCCGCCGACCCGGCGCGGTGATGACACACCCGGTGCCGTACGTGCGTAGCCTGGTGCGCCATGAGCGAGATGACACTGCGCCGGGCCCAAGTCTCCGACCACGGGACGATCGTCGAGTGCGTGCGGGAGTGGTGGGGCGACTCACGCACCCCCGGCCAGGCGCGTGAGCTTTCCATGCTGCTGCCCAGGCTGTTTCTGCAGTTCTTCTCCGGCACCAGCCTGGTGCTGGAGGACGGCGACGGCATCAAGGCGTTCCTCGTGGGCTTCCACGCCGCGGACAACGACCACGAGGCGTATATCCACTTCGTCGGGGTGGCGCCCGAGCTGCGCGGGCAGGGCGTGGGCCGCAGGCTCTACACGGCGTTCTTCCAGCGCGCCGCCGAGGCGGGCCGCCGTGAGGTGCACGCCATCACCTCGCCCCTGAACACCGGGTCCGTGGCCTTCCACCGGGCCATGGGGTTCATGCTCGAGGAGGGCGACCGTCAGGTCAACGGCCTTCCCGTGCACGGCGATTACGACGGCCCCGGGCAGCACCGGGTGTGCTTCCGCCGACAGATCGCCGTTCATCCCTGAGGACGAGAGGGCTTGACGGTGGTGGTGCGCTGCTCTACACCAGTATGGGAGCGCTCCCATGGCTCCCATGATGTGTTCCACGACCAGGGCGTCCGTACCGTTCCGCGGGCGCCACGGACCGAACCTCATGGACCGCCGAAAGGAAAGCGCATGGCACGCACCAGACATCCGCTCGCCGTCCTGATCCCCTTACTCGCGTTCCTCGCCGTTCTCGTCCCGCTGGGCGCCGGCCCGGCCCACGCCGAGTCCAACGGCGGGGTGAAGGTCATGCCGCTGGGCGACTCGATCACCGACGGGTTCAACGTCCCTGGCGGTTACCGCGTCGGCCTGTGGCAGAAGCTCACAGCGGGCCGTTACAAGGTCGACTTCGTCGGCTCGCTCTTCAACGGCCCGTCCGGCCTTGGCGATCACGACCACGAGGGCCACTCCGGCTGGACGATCCAGCAGATCGACGACAACGTCGTGAACTGGCTGCGCACCCAGAACCCGCACACGATCCTGCTGCACATCGGGACCAACGACATCTATGGCAGCAACCCCGCCGGGGCGCCGGCCAGGCTCTCCACCCTGATCGACCACATCACCGCCCAGGCGCCGAACGCGGAGCTCTTCGTCGCCACCATCACCCCGCTGGGCTTCCTGGACTCGACCGTGCGGGCGTACAACGCGGCGATCCCCGGCATCGTGCAGAGCAAGGTCAACGCGGGCAAGCGCGTCCATCTGGTTGACATGTACAGCGCATTGACGCCCGCGGACCTGGCCGACGGGGTGCACCCCAACGCCGGTGGCTACGACAAGATGGCCGACGTCTGGTGGCGGGCGCTGCGGTCGGTGCCGGGCAGCATCGGCAACCCCACGCTCGCCACCACCGGGTCCGGGGCGCGTGGTAACGGGTCGGCCGCACGGGCGGCATGAGCCGCCCCTTCACCGTCACAGCCCAGGAAGGACCGTCATATGAACCACACCCCCGCCTCCGCGGAAACCATGCGCACGCCCGGGCGCCGCCCAAGGACACCGAGGTCGATGGCCGCGGCGTTACTCGGCGGCGTACTGCCGCTGCTCGCCACACTGTTCCTGCTGGCACCGTCACCCGCGGCGGCCGCCTCGCTCACCGAGGTCACGGGCTTCGGCAACAACCCGAGCAACCTCCGCATGTACGAGTACGTGCCGGACAACGTCGCGGCACGGCCCGCGGTCCTCGTGGCGGTGCACTACTGCACGGGCTCGGGGCCCGCGTTCTACTCCGGTACCGAGTTCGCCTCCCTGGCCGACCGGTACGGCTTCATCGTCATCTACCCCTCCGCCACCAGAAGCGGCGCCTGCTTCGACGTCTCCTCCCCGCAGGCGCTGCGGCACGACGGCGGCAGCGACCCGGTGGGCATCGTCTCGATGGTCCGCTACGCCCAGCAGCGCCACAACGCCGATCCCAACCGGGTGTACGTCACCGGCGCCTCGTCGGGCGCCATGATGACCAACGTCCTGCTGGGCGACTACCCGGATGTGTTCAAGGCGGGCGCGGCCTTCGCGGGCGTGCCCTTCGGCTGTTTCGCCACCACCGACGGATCCGGCTGGAACACCGCCTGCGCCAACGGCACCATCACCAAGACACCGCAGGCGTGGGGCGATCTCGCGCGCGGGGCCTACCCCGGTTACCAGGGCGCCAGGCCGAGGATGCAGCTGTGGCACGGCACCGCGGACGGCACCCTGCGCTATCCGAACTTCGGCGAGGAGATCAAGCAGTGGACCAATGTGCTCGGGGTGAGCCAGACCCCCGTCTTCACGGATCATCCGCAGTCCTCCTGGACCCGCACCCGTTACGGCGCCACGGGCAACCAGGCCCCCGTCGAGGCGATCAGCGTTCAGGGCACCGGACACTCCCTCCCGACCGCCGGGATGGCCGCACGGGCCATCACCTTCTTCGGCCTGGACGCCGGATGACCCGCTGACGGGCCGAAAAAACGAAGAACGAGCCGACACGAAGAACCGGTCGGCACCATGATGAGAAAGGCGCCTCGGGGCCGCCGGAACCGGCCCCTTGGCGGCCTTCCGCGGGCACGTGTGCGGCCGGTGGCCACGGCCGCGGACAACTCCTCCGCCGCCTCGCCCCCGGCCCCGCCGACGCCCGTCCGCGCCCTTGCCGCATGCCCTCTGAGCTGGTATTTCGCCGGACCCGTGGCTATGTTTCACCCCTCGGGAAAGGGGAGCGCGTGGACCGGAACATACGCACGGTGGACGACGTCTTGAGGCTCCTGGACGGCCTCTTCGCACCGGGAGCCGACCGCTGGACGGCCGACGGTGCCTCGTGGTGGGACGGTTTCTACGCGGACCGCTCCAAGGCCGTGCCATTCTTCGTGGCGAAGCCCGATGAGCACCTGGTGTCCTATCTCGACCGTGGCCTGATCGCCCGGGGCCGGGCCCTCGACCTGGGGTGCGGCCCCGGCCGTAACGCCCTCCACCTCGCTTCCCGGGGCTTCACGGTGGACGCCGTCGACCTCTCGCCCACGGCCATCTCCTGGGCCGAGGAGCGCCCGTGAGGCCGGGGCCGAGATCCGGTTCCACCGCGGCGACGCCTTCGCCCTCACCAGCGGCGAGTTGGCCGGGCCGTACGACCTGATCTGCGACTCCGGCTGCTTCCACCATCTGCCACCGCACCGCCGGATCAGCTACCTCGCGCTCCTTGAGCGTGCCCTGGCCCCCGGCGGCCATCTCGCCCTCACCTGCTTCGCGGCGGGCGCCATGGGTTCCGAACTCCCCGACGCGGACTTCTACCACCAGTCCGCCCTCCACGGTGGCCTCGCCTACACACCGGATTCCCTGCGCTGGATCTTCTCCGAGCTGACCGAGATCGAGCTGCGCCGTATGCACGACGAGCCGTCCGGCTCCCCGCTCTTCGGGGAGCCGTTCCTGTGGACGGCCCTCTTCCGTCGTCCGACGGGGGCGGGGAGCACTGCGGACTGAGGGCGCCGCTGACGGTCAGCGTGCCGGAGCGGGGCCCGACACCGACACATCGGCCGAGGCATCCCCGAGGCCGGCGTTCCACCGCTGGTCGTTGCGGTCCTCGGCCGAGCGCAGCTCGACCTCGCTGTCGGGGTCGTCGCCGTCCGGGGTGACGGCGAAGCCGGGTGCGATATGAGGGCGGATCACCCCGTCGCGGTCGATCGCGAACCGCAGGTTCTCGCCGTTGTCGCCGTCGGCGGACGAGCACGGCCAGATGCCGACACCCCGGCCGGTGTCCCCGCGCGAGTCCAGACAGAAGTCGGGATCGGCCTCGGTGTGCAGCAGCCCCTCCGGGTCCAGCCGCCACCGCTGGGTGTCGCTCCCGCTGCACTGGGCCAGGATGGCGTCCGCGCGCTTCTCCAACCGCTGGTCGCGGATGTCCAGACAGAGCCCGGAGGCGGCG
>NZ_JAAAYH010000234.1:0-14520 GCF_018035285.1 Streptomyces sp. MK37H
GGAGTGCCCGTAGAAGGCATCCCGAAAGGCTTGCGACGCAATGCGCTTCATCCCTGAAACGCCGTCCGGTGAAACGTCGTCCGACGGTGTCCGTGAACAGCTCTTCACCCTCGGTGAGATTCCCGGCGTGCTGTGGACGCCGGAAGGCGCCGCCGGTGCCCGTCCCCTGATCCTGCTGGGGCACGGCGGCGGTCAGCACAAGAAGGCCCCGGACATCCTGGCCCGTGCACACCGCTTCGTGGCCGAGTGCGGTTTCGCGGCGGTGGCGGTCGATGTGCCCGGGCACGGCGACCGGCCACCGCACGAGGAGTACAACCGGATCGCCACCGAGAACCAGGCTCGTGTGGCGGCCGGAGCGGAACTGGCTCCGCTCATCGCCGAGTTCCAGGCGCTCGTGGCCCGCCGGACCGTCCCGGAATGGCAGGCGGTCCTGGACGCGGTCCAGCAGCTCGATCACGTCGGCGCCGGTCCGGTGGGCTACTGGGGGATCTCGCTGGGCTGCGGGCTCGGCGTTCCGTTCGTAGCCGCCGAACCCCGGGTCCGCGCGGCGGTGCTGGGACTGGGCGGTGCCTTGGCCTCGGCCGGGGCCGCCGCGCGGATCACCGTCCCGGTGGAGTTCCTGGTGCAGTGGGACGATGAGCGGGTGCCTCGCGACCAGAGCCTGGCGCTGTTCGACGCCTTGGCCTCGGCCGAGAAGACACTGCACGCCAACCCCGGCACACACGGGGAGATCCCGGCCTTCGAACTGGACAGCACGCTGAGGTTCTTCGCCCGGCATCTCGCCTGAGACCTCCGGCCCCTTGGGGAGGACCTGCCTCAGATGAGCCGGGCGTACTCGCGGAACTCCCAGTCGGTGACGTACCGCTGGAACCTGGCGAGCTCATCGCGCTTGAAGGTGAGGAAGGCGTCGACGAAGGGCTTGCCGAGCGCATCGGTGAGCTGGTCGTCGCCTTCCAGGGCGTCGAGGGCCTGGCCGAGGTCGGTCGGCAGCAGGGGGGCGGTGCCCCTGTCGCGGCCCTCTCCGGTCATCGGCGCCGGGGGTTCCTCGGCGGCGACGATGCCCAGATGGGCCGCGGCGAGCAGACCGGCGATGGCGAGATGGGGGTTGGCGGTGGCGTCGCCGAGGCGCGCCTCGAGGCGGGCGGCGCCGCCGCGCTCGGGCGGGACGCGCACCAGGGCGTTGCGGTTGTCCAGGCCCCAGTTGACCAGCCAGGGGGCCGTGGTGTCCGGGCCGAAGCGCTTGTACGAGTTGACGGTGGGGTTGAGGAGCGCGGAGAGCGCGGGGGCGTGGGCGAGCACTCCCGCCAGGGCATGGCGCGCCGAGGCGGACAGCCCGTAGGGCTCCCGGGGCGCGTCGAAGACGTTACGGCCGTCCGCGTCCACGAGGGACAGATGGACATGGAACCCCGAGCCGCCTCCGTCGTTGAACGGCTTGGCCATGAACGTGGCCGACCGGCCCTCCGCATGGGCGAGTTCCTTGATCGCGGCCTTGAAGCGGAAGGCCCGGTCCGCGGCGTCCAGCGCCTCCGAATGGCTGAGGTTGATCTCGAACTGGCCGCCGTCGAACTCCCGGTTGCCGCCGCTGACGTCGAGCCCGAGCGCGTGCAACGCCCGGAGGGTGCGCACGAGGTGCCCGTCCGGGTCGCCCTTGCGGCCGGTCGTATAGACATGGCCGGGGGCGGGGGCGTAGCGCCGCCAGCCGACGGGCGAGTCCGGGTCCGGGTCGAGCAGGACGTACTCCAGCTCCGGGCCCACGACCGCGGTCAGATCCGCGTCGAGCAGCCGGCCGATGACCTGGCGCAGCAGGTCCCGTGGCGATTCGGGCACGGGCAGCCCGGTGGCCGGGTCCCGGACGTCGCCGATGCACCAGGCCACGCCCGGTTCCCACGGCAGGGCGACGAGCGTGGTCAGGTCGGGGCGGACGAGGAAGTCCGGCATACCGGCTTCGAGGCCGCCGGGGATGTACGAGTGATCGCCCAGCGCCGCGGTGTGGTACACGGCCCGGCTGAAGGCGAGCCCGTGGCCGACCGCATGGGGCAGATGGTGCAGCAGGATGTCCCGGCCGCGGTCGGAGCCCATCATGTCGGGATAGGCGACACGTATGACGTCGATGCCCTCGGCCGCGAGCGCCTCGGTCCTCCGGTGGACCCGGTCGGCTGTCTCGGCGCTCAATGGTCACTCCCTGGAAGTGGGCCGGACGGTGTGCTCCGTTCCGGCCCCGTGCTCTGTCCTGGCCCCCGAGGGCGCCGGAATTATTTGATGCCAAACGAGGGAGCCACACGATACGAGGCGGCCGGGCCGTCCACAAGGGTTGCCGCGATCCGGCCTGAGCGCGGCCACCCGCAGGCCGGGACGCGGCCGTCGCCCGGCCCCGGGCGCCGCCGTCACCCCCAGCCCCGGGCGCCGCCGTCACCCAGCCCCGGGTGCGTTCGTCACCCGGCACCCGGCGCGGCCGTCGCCCGTCGCCCGGCACCCGGCGCTCCCGGGGCTACATTTGAGCGCGAACGAATCACCCGGCGGCCCAGGCCGCCCGAAGCCGAGGAGGATCCACCGTGCCCGGGCGCCGCCGATCCATCGCCGAGACCGAACAGGCCGTCCAGGAACGACTCGGCGGCTTCGAGTTGCAGCGCGAACAGATGGCCGCCATCGCGAACATCCACCGCGCCGCCGCGGCCGTCCGCCAGCACCTGGAGAACTCCGCGCTGCGCCCCCACGATCTGACCTGGACCGGCTTCGTGGTGCTGTGGGTGCTGTGGATCTGGGGCGAGGCCGAGACCTGGTCGGTCGCGGAAGAGGCGGGCATCTCCAAGGGGACGCTGACCGGGATCGCGCGCACCCTCGAGTCGCGCCACCTCGTGGCCCGGGCGTCCCACCCGGAGGACGGGCGGCGCGTGCTGCTCTCGCTCACCCCCGAGGGCGAGGAGCTCATGGAGCGCCTCTTCCCCGCGTTCAACGCCGAAGAGGCGTTCGTCGCCACGCCGCTGAGCGCCGAGGAGTGCCTGCGGCTCGCCAACGGGCTGCGCGCCATCGTGGCCCAGCTGGAGGAGCACGGCGAGGAGCGCCGACGGCAGCTGCTCGACGGAAGGGATCTCGCCCCGCGACGTTCGGGCCGCCGCTCGCGCCAGTGACCGCCCCGGGCACCTCCCTGGAGCGGCTCCCCCAGGGCCCCGGCCACCGAGGCGACCTTGACCCGGCCCCGTGGCACGCCTAGCTTGTTTGGGGCCAAACAAAATGGAGGACCGGGACATGCCCCAACGGCCGGACACAGCTGTGAGCGAGGCACGGATCGCCGGTGTCGCCGTCGACACCCGGCACTGGATCGACGGCCGGCGCGTGGCGTCCACCGACACCTTCCCCGATGTCTCGCCGATCGACGGCAGCACCTTCGCCCGGATCGCGCGCGGCGGCTCCGACGAGGCCGAGGCCGCCGTGGCCGCCGCCAAGGCCGCCTTCCCCGGCTGGGCCGCCACTCTCCCGGCCGAGCGCGCCCGCGTCCTCCACGCCATCGCAGACGGCGTGGAGGAGCGCCTCGAGGAGCTGGCGATCGTCGAGACCACCGACAACGGCGCGCTTCTGCGCTCGCACCGCCGGGGTGTCATACCGCGCGCCGCCCGCAACTTCCGCTTCTTCGCGGACTGGCTGCTGTCCCTGGGCCACGAGGACTTCACGACACCCACCGGCGGCCCCACCGACCCCGGCCACACCAACCACGTCAGCTGGGACCCGGCGGGCCCCTGTGTGCTGATCACTCCGTGGAACGCCCCGCTGATGCTGGCAACCTGGAAGGTCGCCCCGGCCCTGGCCGCCGGGAACACGGTGGTCCTCAAGCCCGCGGAGTGGTCCCCGCTGACCGCCTCGCTGCTCGCGGACATCGCGGCCGAGGCGGGGCTGCCGCCCGGTGTCCTCAATGTCGTCCAGGGCTATGGCTCCGAGATCGGCGACGATCTCACCTCCCACCCTGACGTCCGCCGGATCAGTTTCACCGGCTCGGTGCCGACCGCCCGGCGCATCGCCGCCTCGGCCGCCCGGAACCTGACCCCGCTGAGCCTCGAACTCGGCGGCAAGTCACCGCTGTTGGTCTTCGCGGACGCGGATCTGGAGCTGGCCGTCGACTTGGCCGTGGAGCAGTTCGACAACGCCGGGCAGGTGTGTCTGGCCGCCACCCGCCTCCTCGTCGAGGAGTCCATCGCGGACGAGTTCACCGACCGCCTCCTACGGAAGGCCGCCCGGCTGACGCAGGGCGATCCGCGTGAGGAGGCCACCGACATCGGGCCCACCATCCACCCCCGTCAGATCGAGAGGGTCGACGGTTTCGTACGGCGGGCGATCGCGGCCGGTGCCCGCGTGGTCTTCGGCGGCGGCTCCCACACCCGGCTCGGCGGTCTCTACTACCGGCCCACCCTCCTCACCGACGTCGCCCAGGACTCGGAGATCGTGCAGGAGGAGGTCTTCGGCCCGGTGCTGACCCTGCAGACCTTCGCGGACGAGGCGGAGGCGGTCCACCTCGCCAACGACACCCGCTACGGGCTGGCCGCCACCGTGGCCACCGGCGACCACCGGCGCGCCGAACGCGTCACCGCCCAGCTGGTGGCGGGCACGGTCTGGGTCAACTGCTTCTTCGTACGCGATCTGCGGGCGCCCTTCGGCGGCTCCCGCCTCTCCGGCGTCGGCCGCGAGGGCGGCACCTGGAGCTTCGACTTCTACTGCGATCTGAAGAACCGCGTGACCGCCAGAGAGGGATTCAGCGACCATGGGTGAGATCGTCGGGGCGGGTCTGCTCGCCCATGTCCCCACCATCGTGCTCCCCGAGGAAACCCGGCGCGAGCTCAACGAGGGCAAGGAGATCACCCTGGTCACCGGCCTCCGGCAGCTCCGCGAGGATGTCTTCGGACGCGATGACTACGACACCGTGGTCGTCCTGGACTCCCACTGGGCCACCACGGTCGAGTTCGTCGTGACGGCCCACTCGCGGCGTGCGGGGCTGTTCACCTCCGACGAGCTGCCACGGGGCATGTGCCGGATGCCGTACGACTTCCCCGGCGACCCCGGACTCGCCCACGCCGTCGCCCGGTTCGCCGGCGCGCACGGCACCTTCATCACCCCGATCGACGACCCCTTCCTGCCGATCCACTACGCCACCGTCAACCTCTGGAAGTTCCTGGGCGAGGGGCTGCCCGGCAAGCGGTGGATGACGATCGGGGTGTGCCAGACCGGCGACATGGAGGACCACTTCCGGCTGGGCCGGGCGCTCGCCGACGGCATCGCCGCCACCCCCGGCCGCCGTGTGCTCCTGATCGCCTCCGGCGCCCTCTCGCACACCTTCTGGCCGCTGCGCGAGATCCGGGACCACGAGGCCAGCGACCCGCGCCATGTCTTCACCCCCCAGGCGAGGGCGGCCGACGAGGAGCGCATCGCCTGGCTGAAGGAGGGCCGCCACGACAAGGTCCTCGACACCATGGACGAATTCCGGACCCACCGGCCCGAGGCGAACTTCTTCCACTATCTGATGATGGCCGGTGCCCTCGGCGAGCGGGGGTGCATGGCCCCGGCCCGCCAGTACGGCGCGTACGAGAACTCCGTCGGCACCGGCCAGGCCCACCTCTGGTTCGACCGGCCGGCCGACGGCTGGACCGGCACCGGCTCGGCCACATCCGCCACCACCCCGCCCAGCCCCGTCTGAGGAGAGCCGACATGCCCGAGTACCGCCGCATCCTCCTCGACGGCGCGGTCGTGGAGACCGTCCGCGAGGGCGACGAACTCCTCACCGGCGACGGCCGCCGCGTCGCGATCCACGAGGCACACCACCTGCCTCCCGTGGTCCCCTCCAAGGTGATCGCCGTCCACCTCAACCACCGCAGCCGCGTCGCCGAGTTCCAGGTCCGACTCCCCGCCGCCCCCACCTACTTCCACAAGCCGACCTCGGCCCTCAACTCCCACCGGGGCGCCGTCGTCCGCCCCGCGGGCTGCAAGTGGCTCAACTACGAGGGCGAGGTGGCCATCGTCATCGGGAAGACCACCCGGAACATCGCGCCCCGCCAGGCGGCGGAGCACATCGCCGGTTACACCATCGCCAACGACTACGGGCTGCACGACTTCCGGGACACCGACGCCGGTTCGATGCTCCGTGTGAAGGGGTCCGACACCCTGTGCCCGCTGGGGCCGGGGCTGGTCACCGACTGGGACTTCCGCGGCAAGTACCTGCGCACCTATGTCAACGGCCGGCCGGCGCAGGACGGATCCACCGACGAGATGGCGTGGGACATGCACTATCTCGTCGCCGACATCGCCCGCACCATCACCCTCCACCCCGGTGACGTCCTGCTCTCCGGGACCCCCGCCAACTCCCGCCCCGTACAGCCCGGCGACGTGGTCGATGTGGAGGTGGAGGGCCTGGGGCGGCTCACCAACCACATCGTCACCGGCCCGGCCCCGATCCGCGGCGATGTCGGAGCGCAGCCCACCGAGTCGGAGGAAGTCCTGTCCACCGCCCTCGGCGGAGACTGGGAGTTCCGCGGCATCCGCCCGCCCAAGCGGCCCTGACCGCACCAGCAGCCCTGAACAGAACCTCCGGCCCAACCAAGGAGTGGACCACATGGATCTGAATGCCTGGCTCGCCACGGCCGTGGCGTCCAACGCCGACTGGGTGAAGAGCTTCGGCCCCTACCAGGCCCATCCGGCGCTGGCGGTGGACGACGCCCGGTTCGCCGCCGCGTTCGAGGTCTTCACCGAGCGGCTCAAGGACAACTACCCGTTCTTCCACCCCCGTTACGCGGGCCAGATGCTCAAGCCACCGCATCCGGCGGCCGTCGTGGGCTACCTCACGGCAATGCTGATCAATCCCAACAACCACGCCCTGGACGGCGGTCCGGCCACCGCCGAGATGGAGCGGGAGGCCGTCCAGCAGCTCGCCACGATGTTCGGCTACGACACCCACCTCGGCCACCTGACCACCAGCGGCACCATCGCCAACCTCGAGGCGCTCTTCGTGGCGCGCGAACTGCACCCCGGCAAGGGCGTCGCCTACAGCACCGAGGCCCACTACACCCACGGCCGGATGTGCGGTGTCCTGGGGGTGGAGGGCCATCCGGTCCCGGTGGACGACCTCGGCCGGATCGATCTCGACGCGCTGGAGCGGGTCCTGCGGACCGGCCGCGTCGGCACCGTCGTGCTCACCGCGGGCACCACCGGGCTCGGAGCCGTCGAGCCGATCCACGAGGCGCTGGCGCTGCGCGAGCGCTACGGCGTGCGCATCCACGTCGACGCCGCCTACGGCGGCTTCTTCACCCTGCTGGCCGGGGCGCCGGGCCCGGAGGGCCTGCCCGAGGAGCCGTGGCGGGCCATCGCCGAGGCGGATTCCATCGTCGTGGACCCGCACAAGCACGGCCTCCAGCCGTACGGCTGCGGCGCCGTCCTGTTCCGCGACCCCTCGGTGGGCCGGTTCTATCTGCACGACTCGCCGTACACGTACTTCACCTCAGAGGAGCTGCACCTCGGCGAGATCAGCCTGGAGTGTTCCCGCGCGGGCGCGGCAGCCGCCGCGCTGTGGCTCACCTTCCAGCTGATACCGCCCACGCGGGAGGGGCTGGGGCAGTCGCTCGCGGCGGGCCGGCGGGCGGCGCTGCGCTGGGCCGAACTGATCGAGGGTTCGGAGCACCTGGAGCTGTACCAGGCCCCGGAGCTGGACATCGTCAGCTACTTCCCGGTGACCGAGGCCGCCACGCTGTCGCAGATCGACGCGGCCAGCAACCGCGTCCTGCGGGAGGGGATGACGGACAGCGACCCCGTCTTCGTGAGCACGCTCCGCGTCGGCGCCGATCGCCTCACGGCCCTCCATCCGAAGCTCGTCCGGGACGCCGACGGTGCCCGTGTCCTGCGGAGTGTGCTGATGAAGCCGGAGTCCGAGGGCTATGTCGACCAGCTCCACGAGCGTCTGGAGCGGCTCGCGCGTACGTGACGGCCGTCCCTCAACCCCTCAAGCCCATCCGCGTCAGGAGCGTGACGGCATGACCAGCGTCCGAGGCTACTTCCCGCCCAAGACCGCCACCGGCGCCGCGTCCCTCATCCCCTCCCCGCCGTGGCACTACTCCGGTGATCTGCTGACCATCGAGTACCGCACCGACCCGGCGCGGGTGCGTGAACTCCTGCCCGAGCCGCTGGAGCCCGCCGAGGACGATCCGGGGGCGGTCGCGCTGATCTGGGCCGACTGGCAGTCCTGCGCGGCCGGTGGACGGGAGCTGCTGGATCCGGTGCTCTCCCAGTACAAGGAGGCCTTCGCGGTCGTCCGCTGTATGTACCGGGGCCGGACGTACTCCCGCTGTGTCCACATCTGGGTCGACAAGGACTTCGCGATCGCCCGCGGCCTGCAGCAGGGCTATCCGAAGAAATTCGGCTCCATCCATCAGACCCGCCCCCATCCGTACGGGCCCGCCCCGCGCATCGAGCCCGGCGCCCGGTTCGGCGCGACCCTCGCCGCGGCCGACCGGCGCCTCGCCCAGGCCGTGGTGACCCTGCGCGAGCCCTCCGGGACCGGCGGCTTCGTCAACGGCCACCCAATGGCCCACCACCGCTGGCTGCCGTCGATCGAGAACGGCAAGGGCCTCGCCCTCGACGAGCTGATCGAGTCCGGCGCCGCGTCCTTCGAGGGCGGTCAGCCGTGGGTCGGCGACGCCGAGCTGGAGCTGTTCGACTCCCCCACCGAGGAGCTGGCCCGGCTGGAGGTCCGCGAGCCGATCGCCGCGTACTACCGCCAGGTCGGGGTGGTCTGGGACGGCGGCCGGCTGCTGGAGTCCGGCACCTCTGGGGCCCGGTAGCCGCACGCGGAAGGCCGGATGTCCCACATCCCATGGGGGACGGGGGCCGTACCCGGACCTGGTGCTGGAGGCGTTCCCGCGGACCAAGGCCGCCGAGGACGTGGCGCAGGTGGGCGTCCTCCTCCTCGGCGAGCCGCTGTCCGCGCTCGACGCCCGGCCGCGCTCCGGCATGCTCACCGAACTGGCCCGGCTGCACCGGAAGTTGCCCGAGGTGTCGATCCCGTACGTCACCCATGACCGGGTCGAGGCGCTCACCCTCGTGGACCGGATCGCGGTGGTGGACAAGGCTCGGCCGCCCCCACCGGCAAGCTGGCGCCCAAGGGCGACTAGGGCAAACTGCTCGTCGCCAATGGCGATGTCCAGATGAACCACGCCCAGTCGAAGTCCATGCCGAACCACGGCCTCTGGTTCCCGGCCCGCGAGCACGACAAGCCGACCGCCTTCGCCCTGCCCTACGCGGCCGGTCTGGTCACCAAGGCCTCGCACACGGCGAACGGCGGGAAGCTCTCGGCCACCGACAGCTGAGCCCACGCTCAGGCGGGACGGATCACATAGGTGGCGCCCGCGTTCGAGGTGAAGGCCGTTACCCCCGGCTCCGGCCGCGTGGTGGCGACGGGTGCGTCCCCGGAGGTCACCCGCACGTCCTTCGCCGTACGCAGCCGCGTCGGGCCTCCGGCCCGGGCGCTCAGCCGCGCCTCGCTCAGCGCACCGCCCCGCCAGCTGACGTCCACCTCGAAACCGCCCCGCGCCAGCAGGCCCCGCACGCTGCCGTCCGGCAGGTTCGGCGGGAGGGCGGGCAGCAGGTGCAGCTCGTCGTGCTGGCTCTGCAGCAGCCATTCGGTCACTCCGGCGCAGGCGCCGAAGTTGCCGTCGATCTGGAACGGCGGGTGCAGATCGAAGAGGTTGGGGGCGGTGCGCTCGGGGGTGAGCAGATCGGTGAGCAGCTTGTAGGAGCGGTCCCCCTCCTGGAGCCTCGCCCAGAAGTTGATCTTCCAGGCGAGCGACCACCCGGTCCCCGCGTCACCGCGCTGTACGAGGGTGGTGCGCGCCGCGGCGAACAGGTCCGGGGTGCGCGTGCGGCTGATCTGGTTGCTCGGATGCAGCCCGTACAGATGGGAGACATGGCGGTGCTGTTGCTCGGGGGCGCCCGCGTCCCAGTCCTGCTGCCACTCCTGGAGCTGGCCCCGCGCGCCGACCTTCATGGGGGCGAGCCGTCCGCGCGCGGCGAGCACCTGGTCCCGGAAGGCGGCGTCGGTGCCGAGGAGGTCGGCGGCCGAGGCCACCGCGCCGAACAGGTCGCGCAGCAGCTGCATGTCCATCGTCGGCCCGGCGCACAGCGAGCCGCCGCCCCCGCCGTGGTGGGCGTTCTCCGGGGAGACGGAGGGGCAGGTGACCAGTGCGCCCGTGGTCGGGTCGGTCACCAGCGCGTCGAGGAAGAACTGGGCGGCGCCCTTGAGGACGGGGTAGCGTGCCCGCAGTTTCGCCGTGTCGCGGGTGTACCGGTAGTGCTCCCAGATGGCCATGGACAGCCACGCGCCGCCCATCGGCCACATGCCCCAGAAGGCGCCGTCCACGGGCGCCGTGCCGCGCCAGGCGTCGGTGTTGTGGTGGGTCACCCAGCCGTTCGCGCCGTACTGGGTGCGCGCTGTCGACTGCCCGGCCACGGCAAGCTCGTCGAGCAGCGCGAAGACCGGCTCCCAGCACTCCAGGAGGTTGGCGGGGGCGGCCGGCCAGTAGTTCATCTCCGTATTGATGTTGATGGTGTACTTCGAGCCCCAGGGCGGGCTCGTCAGGTCGTTCCAGATGCCCTGGAGATTGGCCGGCTGGGTGCCGGGGCGGGACGCGGCGATGAGCAGATAGCGGCCGTACTGGAAGTGCAGCTCGATCAGTTGGGGGTCGCCGCCGGAGGCGAAACGGGCGACGCGCTCGTCGGTGGGCAGGGCCGCCGCGTCGCTGGTGCCCACGTCCAGCGAGGTACGGCGGAACAGCGCGCGGTGGTCCTCGAGATGGCGGCTGCGCAGCTGGCCGTACGGGCGGTTCGCCGCCGGGTTGAGGTCCCCCGCCGCCCGGCCCGCCGCGTCGCCATGGGCGTTCTCCCAGTTCACATAGGTGGTGCCGATGGCCACCAGGACGGTGGCCGCGTCGGCGCCCCGGACGGTGACGGTCCCGCCCGCGCTGGTGGTGGTGCCGCCCTCGGTGAGCACCCGCACCAGTGCGCGGAATCCCACCGCGCCGTCCACGCCGCCCGTGGCATCGCCGGTCCCGTCGAGCGCGGCGGTGAGCGGGTCGGGTGAGGACAGGGAGGTGTGCAGCGGGCTGTCGAACGTGGCGCCGAAGGACAGGGCGCCCTTCCTGGAGGCGGACAGCCGGACGACGATGACGCGGTCCGGAGCGCTGGCGAACGCCTCGCGGGTGTACGTCACACCGTCGCGGGTGTAGGTGGTGGTGGCGATCGCCGAGTCCAGGTCCAGCTCCCGCCGGTAGCCGGACACCGTGCCGCCCGTCGGCAGCTTCAGGAGCAGATTGCCGACGGTCTGGTACTGGGCCTGGCCGCCGGGCACACCGAGGAAGTCGGAGTTGATCAGCGTCTCGGCCTCGGGCCACTTGCCGTCGAAGACGAGCTGCCGGATGCGGGGCAGGGCGGCCAGCCCCTTGTGGTTGTCGTATTCGTGAGGACCGCCCGCCCAGACGGTGTCCGCGTTGAGCTGGAGCCGCTCGGTCTCGGTCCCCCCGAACACCATCGCACCGAGCCGCCCGTTGCCCAGCGGCAGGGCGCTCAGCCAGTCGGCGGCGGGCGCGCGGTACCACAGCGCCAGCGGCCGGTCCGCCGCCTGGTGGCCGCCGTGCTGCGCGGCGTGGGCGGACCCGGCGGGCAGGCCGGTGGCGGCGAGGCCCGTGGTGGTCGTGGCGGCGAGGGCCATGAACTGCCGGCGCGGGACGTCAGGGGTCACTTGGCCACGCCCATGGCGTAGGTGATCCCACCGAGGAGGTGCTGCCGGAAGGCGGGCTCGGCGTAGGACTCCTTGGTGTGGCCGAGTCCGGTGTAGAAGGCCCGGCCGCCCTTGTACGCCTGGTACCAGCTGATGGGGTGATCGCCGTTCATGGTGCCGCCGCTGTACGAGGACTCGTCCAGCGCGGCGAGCACGTGCACGGTGGCCGTACCGCGGGGGTTTGTACGGTAGTTGTACCACTCGTCGGTGCGGACCCAGGTGTTTCCGAGGTGGGCCGTCGCCGGGTGGGCGTGGTCCTCGACCTTCACCGTGGCCTGCTGGATCGCCGGGTGGGACTGGAACCAGGCACCGCACAGGCCGCCGTAGAACGGCCAGTCGTACTCGGTGTCGGCGGCGGCGTGCACCCCCACGTAGCCGCCGCCCGCCGCGATATACCCCTCGAAGGCCGTCTGCCGGCCCGTGTCGAGGACATCGCCGGTCGTGGACAGGAAGACCACGGCGGCGTAGCGCGCGAGGTTGTCGGGGGTGAAGGCGGTGGCGTCCTCGGTGGCGTCGACGGCGAACCCGGCCTGGGTGCCCAGTTGCCGTATGGCGGCGATGCCGTCGGGGATGGAGTCGTGACGGAAGCCCGCCGTCTTGGAGAACACCAGCACCCGGCCCGCCTTCGGCCGCCTGGGGACGGGCGCGGCCCACGCGGGCGCGTTCGCCGCGGTGATCAGGACGGCGCCGGCCGCGGCCTTCATCACGGAGCGGCGCCGGGCGGGGCCGGGGACGGGCAGGTCGGGACGTTTCCTGTGCACGGGGAACCTCCGGGGAGAAGTGTGATTCTCAAAGGGGGTTGGGCACAGCGCGCGCCGTCGCGCCTGGGGCGCCGCACGGATACGAGCCCCGGGGATATGACACAGGCTCTGAGGGGATGGGCCGCGTCCGTTGAGCGTAAGGGGACCGTACCGAGTCGGCCCCACTTTGCAAAGCCCGTTGACAAAATCCTGTGCCCGGTCATCCGTTCACCGTCTCGTGGGCGCGGGACGGCCCGCCAGCCGCGGGGTGAACGTGGCGTGGAAGATGGTCGACGCGGCGCCGACGGCGGCGGCCTCACGGCTGAGCACGGACCGTTCGACATCGACGCGGCGCAGCCGTCTGGCGGTCGGGAAGTCGTTGACGATACGGGAGATCTCGTCCGTGTAGAGGTCGGCGACCCCGTCGGTGAAGAACGGCCCGCCGAGCACGATCAGATCGATGTCCAGCAGGTCCACCAGGGACAGCGCTCCCCTGCCGATGGCCCCGGCCACGTGGCGCACGGCCTTCTCGGCCACCGGGTCACCGGCCCCCGCCGCCGCGCTCACCACCCGGTGGCCCTCGCGCGGATCGTGTGCGGCGCGCGGGCCCAGGGCCATGCCGAGCCGGACGGCCGTGCCGGGGACGGACACCGGCGGATTGCACTCGGGCAGGATCTCCGGTCTGCCGTCCGCGTCCACGCGTTCCAGGGCGACGGCGCACAGCTGGCCGAACTCCCCGGCGTTGGCGCTGACCCCCCGGTGGATGTCGCCGTTGAGGAACAGCCCGGCGCCGACCCCGGTGCCCAGGTACAGGTACACGAAGTCGCGGGCGCGCCGATTGCGTCCGATCCACCGCTCGCCGATGGCCGCGGCCGAGGAGTCCTTCTCCATGACGATGGGGCAGCGGAAGCGGTCCTTGAGCATGTACAGCAGCGGCACATCCCGCCACACCGACAGCAGCGGCGGATCGAGGACGGTACCGGAGGCCACGTCCACGGGGCCGGGGGTGGCCACGCCGATGCCGAGGAATCCGCCGGGCCGCACCGCGCCACCCGCGGCGTCCAGCACACCGCGGCCCAGCCGGGCGACGTGGTCGACGAGTTGGTCCGGGCTCGCGGTCTGCGCGACGGGTTCGGTACGGCTGCGCACGATGGCGCCGTCGAGGTCCACCACGACCGCCGTCAGCACCTCGGGATCGACATGGATGCCCAGCGCGTGCCCGGCGTCGCCGCGCAGCCGCACCGGGGTGCGCGGCTTGCCGGAGGTGGCCTGCCGCCGGTCGTCCTCCACCAGGATGCCGCGGCGCAGCAGCGAGCGGCAGATCCGGGAGACCGACTGCTGGGTGAGGCCGGTGCGGTGGGAGATCTCGCCGCGGGTGATGGTTCCGGCCAGCCGTACCGCCTCGATGACCACGCACTCGTTGAAGGAGCCGAGGTCGATCTGGTTGGCGCCGCCCCAGGACTCCCGGCGCTGGTCGCCACCGGCCCGGGAGGCACCCGCGAAGTGGGTGGCGATGGGCTCCCGGAGCCAGCGCACGGGTGGCCGCTCGCGGTCGGCGCCGGGCCGGTCCGCGTAAGCCCTGAGGGCGGCGGCCAGGTCGAGGTAGACCCGGTGCGAGGACTCCGGGTGCCGGGTGCAGTCCAGGCCGACCATGGCGCGGAGGAAGGTGCGCCAGGTGGTGCGCGCCGGAAGGGCGTGGTGGACCACTCCGGCGCGCCGCTCGGGCGGCGGCCCGCCCTTCCCGGTGTCCCACAGGGTGATGGCGTGCAGGGAGGCGCCCGGGTGGCGGCGCCGGGACTCGCCCAGATACCCGGCCAGCCGGTCCTGGCCACGCGGGGAATCCGGCGCCGGGGACGGCGGGACCTTCAGCGCGGCCTCCACGGCGGCGTCCACCGCGGCGATGACATCGGCGCCGGGTGAGCCGCCGCGGCGCCGCTCATGGGCGGCCGGGCGGGTGCCGACGAGCAGCAGCGCCCGGTG
>NZ_JAAAYH010000235.1:0-14391 GCF_018035285.1 Streptomyces sp. MK37H
GCCGCGGACGGTCGACGGCAGGTCAGGGCACTTCCAGCGCAGCGCCTGAGCGGATCGGCGGAGGTCGACCGCGGTTCGGGACGCGCCCCGAAGGGGCGCGGGGAACTGCGCGACCAGCCACGATGCAGCCGCGGTCGATCGACGGCAGGTCAGGGCACTTCCAGCGGAGCGCTTATCGCAGAGCGAGGGACCGCTTGAGGAAGTCCACCTGGAGCAGGAGCAGATTCTCCGCGACCTGCTCCTGCGGGGTCATATGGGTCACCCCGGACAGCGGCAGCACCTCATGCGGACGGCCCGCGGCCAGCAGCGCGGAGGAGAGCCGCAGGGTGTGCGCGGCCACCACGTTGTCGTCCGCCAGACCGTGGATGATCATCATCGGCCGTGCGGTGTCGGCCGCGCCGGACAGCCCCTCGTCGGTCATCAGCGCGTTGGCGGCGTAGACCTCGGGCTGTTCCTCCGGCAGGCCCAGATACCGCTCGGTGTAGTGGGTGTCGTACAGCCGCCAGTCCGTCACCGGGGCGCCCACCACGCCCGCGTGGAAGACATCGGGGCGGCGCAGCACCGCCAGCGCGGCCAGATAGCCGCCGTAGGACCAGCCGCGGATGGCCACCCGGCCGAGGTCCAGCGGATAGCGCCCGGCGAGCGCCGTCACCGCCTCGACCTGGTCCTCCAGCGTGACCGCGGCCAGGCCGTCGCGCACCGCCTTCTCCCAGGCGGGGGAGCGGCCGGGGGTGCCGCGGCCGTCGGCGACGACCACCGCGAAGCCCTGGTCGGCGAACCACTGCGAGGTGAGATGGGCGTTGTGCGAGGCGACCACCCGCTGGCCGTGCGGCCCGCCGTAGGGGTCCATCAGGACCGGCAGCGGTCCGTCGCCCTCCTGGTAGCCGCTGGGCAGCAGCACGGCGCACGGAATGTCCCGCTTGCCCGCGAAGACGAGCTCGGGGCGGGCGGTGATGACGGGCCGCTCCGGGTACGCGTCGAGCTCGGCGAGGCGCTCGGCCGCGCCGTGGTCGGCGGGCCGGAGGAGTTCCACACTCACCCCGGGCCGCTCCAGACCCGTGTACGACAGCGCGATCACCTCACCGCCGCGCACGGCGGAGTGGACCGCCGGGAAGGGCCGCTTGCCGACCGGCTCCCAGCCGCCCTGGTCGCCGCTGCCCCGGAACCAGGCGCGGTGGACGGCGATCTCGCCCGGCTGCTCGGGCAGCGGGGCACCGGCTCCGGGGGAGGCGGAGAACAGCACGTCGTCCGTGCCGATGTCGAGGACCGCGCGCACCTGGAGGGCGCTGGAGGTCAGCTTGCGGTCGCCGACCATTAGCACCCGGGCGCCCCCTTCGTCCGCGATGCGGACGAGTCGTCCATCCTCGGTCCAGGCCGGCACCCCGGGGAAAAGATCCAGCCAAACCGCGTCCTCGTCCACATGGACCGTGCTGGTCCGGCCGGTGTCGGTGTCCACGGCCAGGTAGAGCTGGCTGCGCTGGTCCCTGGCCTGGACCAGAAGCAGCGGCGGACCGTAGGCCGACCAATGCACCCGTGCGAGGTACGGATAGCGCTCCCGGTCCCACTCGATCTCCGTACGGGAGCCGTCCAGGCCGAGCAGAACCAGCCGCACCTCCGCGTTGGCGGTGCCCGCGGCGGGATAGGCCACCTCCGCGGGCTCCCGGCCGGGGTGGGCGGGGTCGGCGATCCACCAGCGCCGTACGGGGGACTCGTCGACCCGGGCGGCCAGCAGGGCGTCGCTCCCCGGCGACCACCAGAAGCCGCGTGAGCGGTCCATCTCCTCGGCCGCGATGAACTCCGCGAGGCCGTAGGTGACGGAGTCCCCCTCCGGCTCCGCGAGCGCCCGGTCCCCCTCGCCGTCCGCGCCCGTGACCCGCAGCGCCCCGCCCGCCGCGTAGGCGATGTGGCGGCCGTCGGGCGAGGGGCGCGGGTCCACGACCGGACCGGGGACGCGCAGCTCGCGGGTGGTGCCCGTGGGCAGCTCCGTGGTGAACAGCCGCCCGGAGAGGGCGAAGGCGGCCCGCTCGACCGCGGCGTCCACCGCGTAGCCGACCACCCCGGCCGACCCCTCGCGGCTGCGCTCGCGCCGCGCCCGCTCCTCGGGGGACAGCTTCTCGCCGGCGCCGCCGAGCAGCTCGGCCGGGTCGGCGGCGGGGTACTCGCGCCGCCCGGCGAGGTCGTACACCCACAACAGGCCGGTCCGGTCGGTGCCCGAGCGGGAGCGCAGGAAGGCGACGCGTGAATCGTCGGGGGCCACGGCGAGGGCCCGTGGTGTCCCGAGGGTGAAACGTTGGGTGCGCGCGTGCTGCCGTGGGAACGAGAGCTGTCCGGTCATAGGGGGAGCGTACGGCTGTCGGATCATCGCGAGGGAGGGTACGGATCGGTAGGCCGGTCGGGCGTTGCCCCTGGCACGGTCCGGCCGGGACGGCACCGGTGTCAAGCGGCCCCGGGCGATGGCGAGATGGCGCATAACCAACGAGAAGTCGCCCCCGGGGCCGGGAAGTTCGTGCGATCAGGCATGCGCCCCTGTCATGCTCCCGTGCACCGAGTCATGTGCACACCGCCATAGTTATGATCGATTGCGCATAGTGGGTAGCCCCCCTGTGGCATCAATATGTTGTCCGTCCGAGTGCGTGTACCTGGAGGTGAGCCGCTGTGGCGCTCTCGATCTCGATGTCAGTGCTGCTGCTGATCATCGTCTTCATGCTCGTGAACAAGGCAGGACTGAAGGCGGTTCATGCGATCGTCTGCGTCCTCCTCGGCTTCTATCTGGCCAGTTCATCGGTCGCTCCGACGATCGATGACCTCACCACCAACGTGGCGGACATGATCGGCGGCGTGAAGATCTGACCCTGAGCGGGGCCGGGGCGTGCGACCCATGGGCACGTGTGTGCGAATCGTAGGCTGTGCCCATGACCGTTCTTCCCGCCCGTCGTCTGCTGCTGGTGCACGCACATCCCGACGACGAGTCGATCAATAACGGCGCGACCATGGCGAAGTACGCCGCCGAGGGCGCACACGTCACCCTGGTGACCTGCACCCTCGGTGAGGAGGGCGAGGTCATCCCGGCTGCCCTCGCGCATCTCGCCGCCGACCGCGACGACGCGCTCGGCCCGCACCGGATCGGCGAACTCGCCGCGGCCATGGACGCCTTGGGGGTCGAGGACCACCGCTTCCTGGGCGGGCCCGGCCGCTATCGCGACTCCGGGATGATGGGCGCCCCGCAGAACGACCGGCCGGACTGCTTCTGGCAGGCGGACCTGGACGAGGCCGCCGGGCATCTGGTGGCCGTGGTCCGCGAGATCCGGCCACAGGTCCTTGTGGCGTACGACACCAATGGGGGCTACGGCCACCCCGATCACATCCAGGCGCACCGCGTGGCGATGCGCGCCGTGGAGCTGGCCGCCGATCCGGGCTTCCGTCCCGACCTCGGCGAGCCGCACGACATCGCGAAGGTCTACTGGAACTGCGTGCCGCGCTCGGCCGTCGAGGAGGGCTTCGCCCGGCTGCGGGCCGAGGGCCGTGACTCCCTCTTCCCTGGCGTCGCCACGGTGGACGACGTCCCCGGGGTCGTGGACGACGCGGACGTCACCGCGCTCATCGACGGCGTTCCCCACGCCGGGGCGAAGGCCGCGGCGATGCGCGCCCACGCCAGCCAGATCGCGGTGGACGGACCCTTCTTCGCGCTCTCCAACGACCTGGTCCAGCCGATGTTCCTCCACGAGCACTACCGGCTCGTCAAGGGCGAGGCCGGCACGGACCGCGAGGACGACCTGTTCGCGGGGGTGGCGGTATGACGGCCCCGCGCCTGGGCGGATACGCCCTGCTCGCCGTGGCCGGTGTGCTGGTGGGCGCCGCCGGCGCGCTGGTCCAGGCGGCGTGGTTCCCCGGCGGGTTGCTGCTCGCGCTGCTCGCGGTCGCGGGCCTGTGCTACGGCGGGGTCAAGGCCATGGGCGCCCGGATGGGCGGCGGAGTGCCCGCGGGCGCCTGGACGGTGGCCGTGTTGCTGCTCACTTCCTCCCGTCCGGAAGGGGATTTCCTTTTCGGCGCCGGGCTGGGGTCGTACGCTTTCCTCCTCGGCGGGATGTTCATCGGTGTGATGTGTGCCACGCTGCCTTTGGTGCCGCAACCTGCTGGCCCGCCGGTCCGACTTGGTAAGTGACGTGACGTTTTCGGCACGACGTCCCCGGCACTCGGAGGCCCTTCGGGCACACGGCGAAGGGTGCGCCTCGGGCGTACCGGATGCGGTGATCCGGCGGCCGTCAAGTGCGCGTCCGCACCGCCCAGTATGGTGGTGCCGCCGCCGAGCCGCCCGCGCGAGGTCTGACGGGCGGCGGAGCTAACTGGGAGAACCTGCTTTGAGCCGTGAATCTGACAGTTCGTCCTCCGGGCCCCGGGAGGGAAGCGGTGGTGCCGCCTACCCGTCGGGCACCCCGCCGTACGGATCCCGCCAGTACCCGACGCAGGAGGCCCCGCAGGGTGCCGCCGAGGATGGGCAGGCGCGTGCCGCGGCCAAGCCGGAGGAGCCGAAGACCGAGACCACGCTGACGACCCGGATCAAGATCAACATTCCCGGGTCGCGGCCCATTCCCCCGGTGGTCATGCGCACGCCCGTCGCGGAGGACGGCGTGCCCGCGCCGCGCTCCGGCGGGGACGACGACGCCCCCGAGCGCACCAGCGCCCTGCCCCGGGTCGACTTCACGCCGACGCCCGAGCGCGGTGTGCCGGCCGAGCCCGGCGGGGCCAACGAACCCACCGAGGGCCGGGAGAGGAAGAGCGGCAAGGGCGACGGCGAGCGGACCAGCGACTGGTTCGCGCCCCGTAAGCCCAGAAGCGGCTCGTCGGCCACCGGCAGCACCCCGAAGCCGCCGGTGCCCCCGGCCCCGGACACCACGCAGGGGTTCCCGGCCCCGGACACCACCCAGGGGTTCCCCGCGCCCGACACCACGCAGGGTTTCCCTTCCCCGGAGACCACGCAGGGATTCCCGGCGCCGGACACCACGCAGGGTTTCCAGGTGCCGGACACCACTCAGGGTTTCCAGGTGCCGCAGCAGGGCGGCGGCCCCGTCGCCGATCTGCCGTACTTCACCGACGCCCAGGCCCCGTCCGGCCACCCCGAGCCGACCGGGCCCACGACCGGCCCGGTCACCGGCGACATGTATATGCCGCCGTCCGGCCCCGGTGCGGGCCCGCGCGACGGCGACCTGCTGGGTCCGCCCGGACCGGGCCCCGCGGGCAGCCCGTACGGCGGTGACCCGCAGACGCCTCCGGGCGGAGTGGGCCCGCTGGCCGGAGGAGGCCCGGCCGGGCAGCCGCCGACCCCGCCGGGAGGTTCGCCGCTGTCCGGCAGCCTCGGCGCCACCACCGGCGTGGGACCGCTGACCGACCCCGGTGCGGGTCCCGCGGAAGGCCTCGGAGCCGATCCGGCCCCCTCGCTGTTCCGCGACCCGGAGCCCACGCCGACCGGTGGCGTGCCGCCGGAGCAGATCTCCAGCGACACGCTGGTCAGCGGGGTGCCCGTGGTGCCCTCGGCCGAGGGCCGGGCCAAGCCGCCGTCCCCGCCCGCCCCGGCCGGTCCGGGGGCCCCGGCGCCCGGCGGCGACAGCGCCCCGGCGCCGTCCGCCCCGAAGGCCGGTAAGCCCAAGAAGAAGGGCCGGTCCAAGGTCGTCATGGCCGGGGGCCTGCTGTTCGTGATCGCGGGCGGGGCCTACGCGGCCGGTCTGGTGATGAACCACGCCGATGTGCCGAACGGCACCACCGTCCTCGGCGTCGACATCGGCGGCACCTCCAAGGAGGTCGCCGTCGACAAGCTGGACTCCGCGCTGGGCAAGCGCACCACCGCCCCGCTGACGGTGTCGGTCGACGGCCAGCAGAAGGAGATCAAGCCCTCCGTCGCGGGCCTGGCGCTCGACACCGAGGCCACGGTCCGGGACGTCGCGGGCCGGGACTACAACCCGGTCACCGTGATCGGCTCGCTCTTCGGCGGCACCCATGAGGCCGAACCGGCGGTGACCGTCGACGAGGAGAAGCTGCGGGACGCCCTGGAGCGGCTCGCGGGCCACTCCGGCACGGCCCGCGAGGGCGGCATCAGCTTCACCTCCGGCAAGGCCGTCCCGGTGTACGGCAAGGAGGGCAAGGGGCTGGACGTGGACAAGGCGGTCAAGGCCGTCTCGGACGGGTTCCAGCTGCGCGCCGAGACCGGCCAGAACAAGGCCATCACCCTGCCGGTCACCATCAAGCGCCCCACGGTCAGCAAGGCCGAGGTGGACCGGAAGCTGAAGAGCTTCGCCGAGCCCGCGATGTCGGGGCTGGCCACGGTCCAGACGGACGCCCAGCACTCGATCCCGTTCGGTCCGGACAAGTCGCTGCCGAAGATCCTCTCCATGCGGGTGGTCGACGGCAAGCTGGTCGAGCACTACGACCTGGCCGTCCTCAAGCAGCTCTACGGCAGCACCTTCGACGGCGTTCTGCTGGAGCGGGGCGACGGCTCCAAGAAGCCCGTCACCCCGGAGGACGTGGAGTCGGCGCTGCGCCTGGCGTTGCGCGGCAAGACGCCCAGCGAGCGCATCGGCGTCATCGGCAAGGACAACTGACCGGCCCGTCACACGCGGTCGGACGACGCGGCCCCCGCCCCGGCACCGGGCGGGGGCCGCGGCATGTCTGCCGGGTCGCGTCCTCCGGGCCGCGTCACGCCCGGACCCATGACATCTGTCATCTCCAGGTGACGACCGCTGACACTGCCGGGCACACCCCGCCCTCGGCCAGTCTTATGGCCATGACCGCGACGACCGCTGCTTCCGCCCCCGGCACCGGGGCCGCCACCACGGGCGCCCCGCCCGTGGTCCGCTTCGAGAAGGTGAACAAGGCCTACGGCAGTGTGCGCGCCGTGACCGATCTCGATCTCACCCTGTACCCGGGGGAGACCGTCGCCCTGCTGGGTCCCAACGGCGCCGGCAAGTCCTCCACCCTCGATCTGCTGCTCGGCCTGCGCCACCCGGACTCCGGCCGGGTGGAGGTCTTCGGCACCACCCCGCGCCAGGCCATCGTCCGCGGCCGGGTCGGCGCGATGCTGCAGAGCGGCTGTCTGATGGAGGAGGTGACGGTCCGCGAGCTGGTGGGGCTGGCCTGCGATCTGCACCCCGAGGGCCATCCGGTGGACGAGGTGCTGGAGCGGGCGGGGATCACCGAGATCGCCTCCCGCAAGGTGAACAAGCTCTCCGGCGGCCAGGAGCAGCGGGTGCGCTTCGCGTTCGCCACCGCCGGGGCCTCCGACCTCATCGTGCTGGACGAGCCCACGACCGGTATGGACGTCTCGTCCCGGCAGACCTTCTGGGGCGCGATGCGGGAGCAGGCGAAGCAGGGCCGCACCATCCTGTTCGCCACCCACTACCTCGAAGAGGCCGACGCCATCGCCGACCGGGTGATCGTGCTGCACCGCGGCCGGGTGCTGGCCGACGGCTCGTCCGCCGAGATCAAGGCGATGGCCGGGGCCCGCCGGATCTCCTTCGAGCTGGACGGGCCGGTCGACGAGCCGGCGCTGCGCGCCCTGCCCGCGCTGACCGGGATCGAGATTTCGGGGCGTACCGTACGGATACGGTCCACCGACGCGGACGCGACCGTCCACGCGGTCTACGGGCTCGGGCTCTATCCGCACGGGCTCGAGGTCACCGGCCTCGGCCTGGAGCAGGCCTTCCTCGCCATCACCGACGCCGCGGCGGCCGTTGAGGAGTCCGCACGATGAAGACGCTGGTCAAGCTGGAGATCGCGCGGACCCTGCGCAATCGCAAGTTCATGTTCTTCACCATCATCTATCCGTCCGTGCTCTTCCTGCTGATCGCGGGCAGCACCGGCGCCGACGACCACGTGCCCGGCACCCGGCTGTCGATGCCGCTCTACTACATGGTCGCGATGGCCTCCTTCGGGGCGCTGACCGCCGGACTGATGGGCAACGGTGAGCGGATCGCCAAGGAGCGCGAGGGCGGCTGGACCCGGCAGCTGCGACTCACCCCGCTGCCCGGCAGCGGCTATGTGGTGGCCAAGATCGCCGTGGGTGCGGTGGCCACCCTGCCGTCGATCGTGATCGTCTTCGTGGTGGCGGCCGTCGCCAAGGGCGTACGGCTGGACGCCGTCTGGGAGTGGCCCGCGCTGACCGCCGTGATCTGGGCGGGCTCTCTGGTCTTCGCGGCGCTGGGGGTCGCCATCGGATATCTGGCGAGCGGGGACGCGGTACGGCCGCTGACGATGATCATCTACTTCGGTCTGTCGATCCTCGGCGGGCTGTGGATGCCCACCACGTCGTATCCGCAGTGGCTGGAGAACATCGGCGACTGTCTGCCCACCCACGCCTACACCGCCCTCGGCCAGGCGATCGAGCTGGGCGGCGCCCCGCACGCCAAGGACGTGGCGCTGCTCATCGGCTACCTCGTGGTCTTCGCGGGCGGCGCGGCATGGCTGTACCGCAAGGACACTCGTAAGGCATGAGGGACGCCGTAAGGCGTGAGGGACGCCGTAAGGCGTGAAGCGCACCCGTAAGGCATGACCGAGGGCGTGGCCCGAGGCGTGATCCGAGGAGAGAAGAACCATGGCTGACCGGGCCGAGTGGACCGACGGCGATCCGGAGTGCCGCCCCGGCGGGCGCCGCCGGCTGACCTGGTGGGCCGACGCGATGGCGTACGACGCGGAGAACGACCGGGTGGCCTCCATCGGGCAGCCCCCCGAGAACCGCCGGCAGGCGCTGGTCAAGCTGTTGTGGATCGGGATCTGGATGGGCTATATGGGCGCGCCGGTGAGCGATCTCGCCGACGGCAACCACACCGCCCTGGGCACCGTGTGCGGCGGTCTCGGCCTGCTGGTCTTCGTCGCCGTCTATCTGGTGCTGGTCTTCCGGCACACCGGGCGGGCGCTGAGCCGGGCCGCGGTCCTGGGGGCGCTGTGCATGATCAGCGTGCTCGCCGCCGTGCTCACCCTCACCATGGGCGACGACTGGCTGGTGCTCTCGGTCTATGTGTCCGTCGCCTTCGGAGCGGTGCTGCCGCTGCGGCTGTCGAGCTGGGCGATCCCGCTGAACACGGCGTTCATGGTGGGTATCGGGGTGCTGGTGCGCGGTTCGCACGGCCTGGTGTCCGCCCTGGTCATCCCCTCGCTGCTCGGCGGCTTCGCGATGAGCGCGGTGGGGCAGATGGTCCGCACCACCCGGGCGCTGCGCGCCGCCCGCGCCACCGTGGCCCAGCTCGCCGCCAACGAGGAGCGGCTGCGGCTCGCCCGCGATCTGCACGATCTGCTGGGCCACTCGCTGTCGCTGATCACGCTCAAGAGCGAGCTGGCGGGCCGGATGCTGCCCGACAAGCCCGAGCAGGCGGCGCGTCAGGTGGCCGATATCGAGCGGGTCAGCCGGCAGGCGCTGGTGGACGTCCGGGAGGCGGTCAGCGGCTTTCGACGCCCCACCCTGGAGGCCGAGGTCGCCGGGGCCCGTACCGCCCTCGCCGCCGCGGGCATCGCCGCCGATCTGAGCCGGGCCGGCATCCACCACCCCGACCTGCCGCCCGACCAGGAGGGTGCGCTGGCCTGGGCGCTGCGTGAGGCGGTCACCAATGTGGTGCGGCACAGCGGGGCGCGGCGCTGTGCGGTGACGCTCGACGAGACGGGCGACGAGCTCTGTCTGACGGTCACCGACGACGGCCGCGGCGCGACCGGCCCGCACGGCAATGGGCTCACCGGGCTGGCCGAGCGGCTCCAGCTGGCCGACGGGCGCCTGGAGACCGGCCCAGGCGAGCGCGGCGGCTTCACCCTCCGCGCCCTGGTTCCGCTCTCCCGTGGCGCCCACGTGGAATCGCCCTCGCAGGCCGCGCCGTAGGGAAGGTGGGCGGACCGGCGGGTCCTGGCCGCCGCGGGAGCGGCTACGCTGCGGGGCGTGATCCGGGTACTACTGGCCGAGGACCAGTCCATGGTGCGGGAGGCGCTGGCCGCGCTCCTCGGGCTCGACGACGAGATCGAGGTCGTCGCGCAGGTGGCCCGCGGCGACGAGGTCGTGGAGGCCGCCCGGACCCATCGCCCCGATGTGGCGCTGCTGGACATCGAGATGCCCGGTATGAGCGGGATCGAGGCCGCCGCCGCGCTGCACCGGGCCGACCCCGGGATCCGGATCGTGATTCTCACCACCTTTGGCCGCCCCGGCTATCTGCGCCGCGCCATGGAGTCAGGCGCCGACGCCTTCCTGGTCAAGGACGCCCCGGCGGCGCAGCTCGCGGACGCGATACGGCGGGTGCTGGGCGGGGAGCGGGTGATCGACCCCACGCTGGCCGCCGCCGCGCTCGTGGACGGGGCCAGCCCGCTGACCGCGCGGGAGCGCGAGGTGCTGCGCGCCTCGGCGGACGGCTCGACCAACGCGGAGCTGGCCCGCGCCCTGCATCTGTCGCCGGGCACGGTCCGCAACTACCTCTCCACGGCCATCCAGAAGACCGCTGCCCGCAACCGCGCCGACGCCGTCCGCATCGCCCGCGACAAGGGCTGGCTGTAGCGGCCGCGCCCTTGACAGGGGCGCGGGGCTGCGTCGATGTGCGGCTCCGCCGCGGCTGTGTCGATGTGCGGCTCCGCCGCGTGGGACCAGCCACGACGGCGCTGCGGACGATCGACGGCGGGTCAGGGCGGGTCCGGCGGAGCGCTCAGTTCAGCATCGCGCGGGCGGCGCGGGCCTGGCGGCGTATCGTCTCGGCGGCGTCGGGCTCCACCGCCGCCACGACCTCCGCGTACTCCTCCAGTTCCCTGGCGCCGGTCAGGAACTCGCCCCGCTCCACCAGGAGTTTCGCCCGCTCGTAGCGCAGCTCGGCCGGGTGGCTGGGCAGCAGCAGGGACAGCTCCAGCGCCCAGAGCCGGACATCGGTGCGCTCGGGGCGGGCGGACGCCCAGGCGCGGATGTTGTTGAGGATCCGCAGCACGATGTCCAGCGGCCCGGCCGGGGTCAGCATCGACGGCGAGAGCGGGGTGCCCGTGGCCCCGGACACCAGCGTCGCCGCGTCCTCGGCGGACAGCGGCCGCCCGCCATCGAAGGGATCGGCCAGCACATGGCCACCGTAAGGATCGCCGAAGCCGACCACGAAGTGGCCCGGCAGCCCCACCCCGTACACCGGCGCGCCCGCCCGCCGCGCCACCTCCATCCACACCACGGACAGCAGGATCGGCAGCCCGCGGCGGCGCCGCAGCACCTGGTGGAGGAGCGAGGACTCCAGCCGCCGGTAGTCGGCCGGGCCGCCCCGGAAGCCATGGCGCTCGCCGAGGAGGCGGGCCAGCGCGGCGGCCCAGTCCCCGGGGCCGCCGGGGGAGAAGGGGAGCTGACCGGCCAGCCGGTCCAGCTCGATCTGCGCTTCGTCGATTCCGCTCTCGTCCAGGCCGGGGTCGGCCTCCATGCCCACCAGCAGGCACAGCAGCGCCAGATCGGGGCGCTCTTCGCGGGCCGCGTCGGCGAACCAGCGGCGGCGGGAGACGTCGTTCATCCGTGGCATAGCCGCCTCGTACCCTGCTCAGCGCGGATCCTCCCCGGACGCGCGCCAGTGATGGTAGCTGTGGTGGACGGTGAAGCCCATGCCCTCGTAGAGGGCGTGCGCCCCGCCATTGTCCGTCTCCACCTGGAGATACGCGGCCGAGGCGCCCTCGTCGAGCGCCTTGCGGGCCAGCGCCGTCATCACGGCCTTGGCCAGGCCCTGGCGCCGCCGCTCCGGGGCGACCTCCACGGCGGTGAACCCGGCCCAGCGGCCGTCCACCACACAGCGCCCGATCGCGGCCGGGGCGCCGCCCCCTTCCGCCGCTATGGTCGCGAACCACACCGACGGGCCGCCCGACAGCACCGTCCGCGCCTCGGGCGAGGGCTCGCCGGACGACCGCTGGTAGCGGGTCAGCCAGGCGTCGTCGAGTTGGCGGGAGAGCGTCACCGCCGAGGTGTCGGCGTCCAGGTCCCCGATGGGGGCGAGCGCCGCGATCTCCATCCGCGAGGAGACCTCCGGTACCCAGCCGCGGCTCTCCAGCTCCGCGGCGAGCAGCTCCTGGCTGCCCTCGGCGCCCGTGCTGACCTGGATGTACGCGGGCAGCTCCCGCGCCGCGTACCATTCGGTCACCCGGCGCAGCGCCGCGTCGAGCCCCATCCCGGGGTCGCCGAGGGGCAGCACCGAATTGGCGCGCCGGGTGAAGCCGCCGGAGGCGCGCAGCGTCCACTCGCCCAGCGGCTCGCTGGTCACCGGCGGCCAGGCCCGGGCGGCGACCCGGTCCAGCTCGGGCGCGGTCGCGGCGGGGCCGCGGCGGCGGGCCGGAGCGGCGGGCACCACCTTGCCCGCCACCAGGGACGACTCCGCGATCCGCACCGGCTCACCGGTGCGCCGGGTGATGGCGAGCGTGCCCTCGGTCCACGATGTGAGAACCCCGACCACGTCGGTGAACGTTGCGCCGGGCTCACGATCTTCGGTCACAAGCCTGACCGAGACGCGTTTTCCCACGTCATCCGGGGTGATCCGGACTTCGAGACGTCCGCCAGTGGTGAAATCCACAGCTCTGTCAGCCCCTCATGTGCGCTCGGTGCCCAAGAACGGAGATACTAGGTGCGGGCATCGACGACGCCGCGCTCCCGCGCGATAGCAGCCCTAACGAGGAGGAACGACAGCGTGACCTACGTCATCGCGCAGCCTTGTGTCGACCTGAAGGACAAGGCGTGCATCGAGGAGTGCCCCGTCGACTGTATCTACGAGGGCCAGCGGTCCTTGTACATCCACCCGGACGAATGCGTCGACTGTGGGGCCTGTGAGCCGGTCTGCCCGGTCGAGGCGATCTTCTACGAGGACGACACTCCCGAGGAGTGGAAGGACTACTACAAGGCGAACGTCGAGTTCTTCGACGAGCTCGGTTCGCCCGGTGGCGCGAGCAAGCTCGGCCTGATCGAGCGGGACCACCCCTTCATCGCCGCGCTTCCGCCGCAGGAGCACGACGAGTAAACCCCTGCCCCGGCGCCATCGCCCGGAAGCAGTCGGCGGTCCCGTATGGCCTGTGGCCTGCGGGACCGGGCTGTTTCCCGGGCCTTCCCGGCGCTCCCGCTGTTTCCCGGGCCCTCCGGCGCTCCCGCTGTTTCCCGGGCCCTCCGGCGGATTTCCCGGGGCCCGCCGGGGTTCCCCGGGAGTCCGCCGGGTCCCCCGGGCCCCCTCGGCCCGGGCAGTTCCGAAGAAAGCGAGCCACCCCGTGCCACCCGTCTCCGCCCGCCTCCCGGTCTTCCCCTGGGACCGGCTCGAACCGTACAAGGCGACCGCCGCGGCCCACCCCGACGGCATCGTCGACCTCTCGGTGGGCACCCCCGTCGACCCGGTCCCCGAGCTGATCCGCGCGGCGCTCGCCGATGCCTCGGACAGCCCCGGCTATCCGACCGTCTGGGGTACGGCCGTACTGCGCGACGCCCTCACTGGCTGGGTGGAGCGGCGGCTGGGCGCGGCCGGGGTGACCCACACCCAGGTGCTGCCGGTGGTCGGCTCCAAGGAGCTGGTGGCCTCGCTGCCGACGCAGCTGGGCCTGGGCCCCGGCGACCGGGTCGCCTTCCCGCGGCTCGCCTACCCGACGTACGAGGTGGGCGCGCGGCTGGCGGGCGCCGAGCCGGTGCCGTACGACGAGCCTACGGAGCTCGACCCGGCCGGGCTGAAGCTGCTGTGGCTCAACTCCCCGTCGAATCCCACCGGCCGGGTGCTGTCCAAGGACGAGCTGCGCACCGCGGTCGCCTGGGCCCGTGCCCACGGAGTGCTGGTGGTCAGCGACGAGTGCTATCTGGAGCTGGGCTGGGAGGCCGATCCGGTCTCCGTGCTCCACCCGGAGATCTCCGGCGGCTCCTTCGAGGGGCTGGTGGCGGTCCACTCGCTCTCCAAGCGGTCCAATCTGGCGGGCTACCGGGCGGCCTTCCTCGCCGGAGACGAGGCGGTGCTGGGCGAGCTGCTGAAGATCCGCAAGCACGGCGGGATGATGGTCCCCGCACCGGTGCAGGCGGCCACGGTCGCGGCGCTCGGCGACGACAAGCATGTGACGGAGCAGCGCGAGCGCTACGAGCGGCGCCGGGCCGCGCTGCGGTCGGCGCTGGCGGGCCACGGCTTCCGCATCGAGCACAGCGAGGCGTCGCTGTACCTGTGGGCGACGCGGGACGAGCCCTGCTGGGACACCGTGGGCGCCCTCGCCGAGCTGGGCATCCTGGTGGCCCCGGGCGAGTTCTACGGCGCGGCGGGGGAGCGGCATGTCCGGGTCGCGTTCACGGCGACCGACGAGCGCGTGGAAGCGGCGGTCCGCCGACTGGCGGGCTGAGAACCGGGAGCGGACTGGGGGTGTCCGGCGGACCGAGACGCCTGCGGCGGGCTGCTCCCCTCCCCGCCCCTTCCCGAA